>JAJYVQ010000091.1 GCA_021791915.1 Actinomycetes bacterium
AAGACTGCAGGTACTTCGGTGAAACGGCGTGGTAAGTCCCGTCCAAAGAACGCTTTAACTGACCCCAAAAACCCTCAATAGTATTCGTGTGTACGCCTGCTTTTATATACTCAAACTTAGAGTGATTAACAAAAGCATGGTCAAAGTCCCTTTTAACTCTTGTGTAGATTTTACTTTCATCTGTGTGAATAATAGAACCCTGTTCTATATTAGCTTTTAGGAACGGGATAGTGTTAGTTGCGTTAGCAGACTTGGTAGCAAATGCCTTAGCATTACCGCCTTTTTCTACAATGCCCACTACTGCAGTTTTATTGTCAAACTGGCTACCTTGTCTCTTAGAATACTTACCACCTATGTAAGTTTCATCAGCCTCAATAGTGCCACTGAGTAGGTTACTGTCTTGTTGCATAAGTGAGCGTATCTGTTTAGCAATTCTCCAAGCGGTCTTATAGGTAACGCCTAGGTGTCTCTCTAACTCTTTAGCCGACACTCCGTTTTTACTTGTACCAAAGAGATAAATAGCAAAAAACCAACTCTTTAAAGGAGTCTCAGACTTATGAAAGATCGTACCAGCTAAGGGGTGTATCTGATACCTACAATGTTGGCAAGAATAAGCCTTGCGGTTATTTAGTTTATAAAACTTAGCGTCTACCACTCCACAGTGAGGACAAGCTTTCATATCTCCGTAATAATTACGAAAGATAGCGTCCAAACAAGCGTCCTCATCAGGGTACTGCTTGTTGAACTCCTTTATAGTGTATTTATTCATACTCTAAGTGTACACCTCTGTTAGCGTGTTGTCAAGGGATAGTCGCCGCAACATTTGCAGATATTTATTAGAGTTGTTCCCGAATAAAATCTCAACAGGGATAACAAAATCGTTCGACTACAGAGTTGGAGAATAATTGGGGAGCAAGTCTATTAGTGTGATAGCGAGAGTGCAACCAATTCGTCGATAAAACGTGACGGCTCACGCTGTAATCGTTGTGCCGCATAACTAAACTGGGAAAAGCTAGATTTGAATAGAAGGCTCTAATACAAAAAAAATGACTCAGCATTAGTCAAAAATCCGTACAACACGTAACATTTATTTCCCTTTGTTTTAGGCATATAATTAAAAACGTAGAGTCGAAATGAGTAAAAACGTAATTGTTGTGATTTATCTTTTAGCTATGGTAACTACCGTAGTCGTTGTGGATATTCTTTTTTTTAGACATCGATTCTGGGAACGTTTAATGTCGAATATAGGAATAGTTTTGGTGTACATAGCTTTCTATTTAGCTTTTCTAAAGAATTATTGACTCTAAGATTAATCATGACAAAAACAATAGCTTAGTACCTAGTAAATGGATTACGTATTATGTATATTGCTAACCACGAGTTTTAGTTTTACTCCACTTTTGCAGCTCTTGTTTACCGGTACTGCAGTATCTAAGGTCTCATTGTTTCATGCCCTAGATAATGCCTGACGACATTACTGATTGGCGATCAACGGAGAGAAGCTGGCTAAAAACCAACACATTTTGCCTCTAACTCATATTTTGGTAGTTTTTCTTCAGCAATCTCTTTAAATACGGTTTTCTTCATAGCGAGAAATAGGTTAAACGAATTATTATCCAACCGATAGACCTTGGTTAACCTTCTTTTTTATCTAATGCGAGAAGCTTGATGTATTGAATGACGTTGACGTATGCTAAAGGCATGAATGGTATAAAAGAACTTGGATTTAGTTCTTTAGAGATTATGATAATACTCTGTGCGGTTTTTAGTGCTTCTTTGGTTGGATGGTATGTTTGGCATTCAACTAACAGCTCATACCCAATAACATACTATAATGGTAATCATTGCGCAGGTACTGCTAATACGTGTACTATGCCAGTTGATTCAATAGATGCAAATATAAAAGTCTTGGGACGAGCGCCAGTAGATCAATCAGGTTATGGTGTACGAATTAACGCCCAGGTAACGAAAATAGTTAGTTATAGACGTTATAGCCAAGCTAACTATCCCATGATAAAAGAGGAGCAATCCTTGACAGTAGAACTTATGTCTTCGGCATTAGTCAGTAGCACTTGGCCAAAGAGTTGCTCTAGCAGCCCTCGTGGCTCTTATTGCCAGGGTGGGATGCTAAATACTTTTGAGTTGCCGTTTAGTCAAGCGACTATTTTTATCCAGGGTTTACAGAATAAAGTACTATCTACCAGACTGTCCTGCACATCTTCGTGTGACGCTGTCATAACTGGATTAGCTAATTGATAGCTTTCAAAGTTCTTTGTAGAAATGCTCAGAACTATTGTTCCACCTTGTTGCTTTTTGAATAGTTGGCAGCTGTGATCAAGGCAATCGTGAATAAAAAATATGAGTGATAATAATCCTGACATTCAACCAATATCTGCTGATCTGTTGGTAGACAACCAAACCAATACTGAAAGCGATATTGGAATGATGAAGATACAGCCATTCTATGGCTTTTTTGAACCTTAAGACGGCACTCAACATACCTTTACTACCGACTACCAGAATATGTATGTAACAGCCAAGGTCTTAACGAAAGTCCGCAAGCTTTATCCAACCCCAAAGATAACTCTTCTATGGGACAATGCCGTCAGACATAAGTGCAGTAAGGTAGTTGAGTGGATTGAGAAAGGTAATAGTGAAACAGTACCTTTCCCACCCTATACCTCGGGCCTTAATTCCCAGGAGCATGTCTAGAGAAAGCCAGTCGAGCAGCTATTACTCATAATCTGCACATTACTAAGCTTAAGGAAACGGCAGAACGATTCAGGCAATACCTGGAGTCGAAAACATTGGCTTACGATCTGCCGGGACTTCGGGCTTTATCGGGTGGACAAGATTAAGCGTTATGTCTTTAGACCAACCTAGCCTCTATTAGAATTATCAATAAAAGCATTGTTAGTAGTCCAACCATAAATGTGTATTCAGCGACCGACTCAAAAAACTTATTACGCTTAATTTTGGTAGATCTAATTGAAAGAAATGAAAATATAACACTTATCGTGAATATAATTACTATAAGAGAGGCAAATTCGTCAATCCTTGTCTTGTGAATCAAATTTAATGACCTTAATGTAGTAACAGCGATAAAAGAAAACCCCAAAAGACTAGATGCTGCATTCAATATATGTACATTTTTATTTCTATCCATAACTATAGAATATCTCCACTTTTAAGCTTTAATATTAATATATGATCAGTCATCTGTCTGACGTTTTATTAAGTGGTTAAGCCCATAATTAACAACTGCTACCCCGTCTAAGACCAAGTCTTCTGTCATATTCTTGGTAACTATGGCATCGTGATAGGGGTTGACGGTCACACCGTTTTTTACTAGTTCAATGGTTTGATTAGCATAATCTGAACTTTTAATTGTTATTCCTATACCACTACCGTAGTCAATGGTCTCAATAGCAATAGAAATATTAACATCAAAATCAGTATTTACATGTTTAATATAGCGTATAAGATCTTCAGTATAATTTGTTTCGTCGTAGTTAAAGCCAAATACTACTCTATGGCTAGTCTTTAGTGTGTTATTCATTTAAATTTCTACCCTTTTTCGTTTAAGCTGGACTAATCATCAGGGCATGACTGCTTCTATAACATAATAATTATTATCGTAGTCATGACATTTGGTAATTGTTAAGCCCGCATCTTCTATTAGCTTAGCAGCCTTAGTTTTTGAAAAACGGATGTCTAGGGGTGGGCCAATATCCATGGCTTTCTTGCGCCAATCAAGGTTTACCAGCTTACCTTCTTTTTTAAGCATTGTCTTCGCGTTCTTTAGAACTTTGGCTGGATCTTCAAAGTCATGAAGAACAGTTCCAAGGAAAATAAAATCAGCAATGTTTTCACCGAAAACAGTTTCTTCTGCCTTTGCTACTCGTGCAACGTAATTAGTCATACCACTCTCTTTAAACTTATTGTTTAGCTTTTCTATGGCAGATTTGCTAATATCGACCGCATAGATTTTTCCTTTTAATCCAACTATTTTAGCTGCTGGCAGAGTGAAAAAACCATCATTACTTCCTATGTCCATAAAGACCATAGCTGACTTTAGGCCTATGTCTTGTAGGATAGCTGAAGGGTCTTGTCTTTTGTTCCTCTCCTCTTGGTTATAGTAGAAGTTGTGATGATTATGCATATACTTTATATCCTTTCATTAAGGTAGCCGTCTTGAGCAATAATTGCTCGGGTTTCATATTGTAATTGAATCCTTGCCATAGTCATCAACAACCAACGGTTCTTAATTTTCATGATGTTATCTAGCGCAAGCTTTAATTCTAAGTTATATGCTGGTTTCTGGGCTGATAGACTCGAATATCCTTACCGTTAAATGGTATGTGCATTAACGGTGCAATGACACAAAAGTCAAAAATGCCGGCTAAAAGCGGGACCAATCCTACTATTGCCATAATATAGCCAATCATTGAATGCATTACTAAACCGGCTATTATCAGTGCCAAGCCAGCTGCAATTCGCAGTATACGCCCAATCGTGCTAGACATGAATTTTGAAAATTTCATCATCTTTCTCCTTTTCTCCTTTTATCATTAATAATTTTGATCGTTTATGTATTTAAAAAATGTTCCATTGTAATTTTTTGGCAATATATCTAAATCTATGCTTCTTAAATTAGTTATTCTTTATAAGTTCAGCTTGTGATTCTTTCGGTAAATCGTTAATAAATTATTTGGAGGTTTAACGATATTACTCATATACCACTTAAAGTTTAATTTTAAGTCTTTGTCTATCGTAATATTTCTTATGTGTGACATCTTATCCTCGATTCAATAATTAATTAATATTTCCTTAAAACCCAGCTGTTTATGATGACACTCTCCTCTCGATGATATGTGCTAAAAATACAGTTAGATTTCTATTTATAATTTTAGAGTTATATATTGCGGATGTATGTATGATTCATCGCAAGCCACCTGACTTGACCACTTTATTGACTTTTCAGACTATCGACAGATAGGTTTATATCAAAATTAACGCACTAACCTATAGTATTTAAGTGTGGTATTCATGGTGATAGTCATACCTCCATACTGCCACACACCACACTTTCAGGCTCATCTTGCGTTGAAGAAGAGTATACGAGTTGACGTACACTATTAAAACTTCTAGTATAGTAGAAGTCACTCTGTGACTAAGTATAAAGCGTTTGAGCTTCATTCACGACGGAGCGAGCTGAGCGTAAAATGCGCTACGGGAACCAAGCCGTAAAGTAAGGAAACCGATGTCGCGTTAAGCCCGTGGAGCCGGTACCAAGAGCCCTAAAGCAGCAATGTTTTAGGGAATAAGGATGGGACCGCGGGAGGTCCTTTTTAAATACCTCTCGTTCCTTAGATAAATCCAACACTCTATTCTAATCTAAGGAGAGTCCATGCTATTAGAACTTAGTCCACAGAAAAACCCTTCTTCGCCTGAAGCAACTAGCAAAACAGCTGAGCTTTTAGAGCGATTTAGAAATGCCGGCACTAAGATTGCCATACAAAAAGACGGCGAGTTAACCCAAATATCTCGTGAAGTTTTAGCTGATACCTACGGCATACGAGTACCATCTAAAGATTCTCGTGAGAAAACTCTGTTTGGTGTTTCTGACGATGGGGAGTATGGCTTTGTCTATGCTCGCAATAAAGGAATATGTGATCTTGTGGCTAATGGCGCAGTAGATTTGGCCGTCGTAGGCACAGACAGACTGTTTGAAGATGATGTTGAGAATAGAGTTGAAGTTGTAGCCTCCTTTGAAGATAGATATTCATGGCCTTTAGTAGTCGCTACGCCATTAAATAGCGATATTTCATCCCTCAGTCAAGTTAGGCGAGTCGCTACTCAATATCCTCGCATTACTCAACGTTTCTTTGAATCATGGGGTGCGGAGATTGAAACCGTACCGACTGTTGGTAGTACTGAACTATATGCTTATATACAGTATGGTGGTGAACCTATAGACGCAATCGTGGACATGAGCATTACTGGAAGATCATTATCGGCACATAACTTAGTGCCATGGGACCCCAGTATAGGGGACATCTACCCTGTTTTAATTAGAGGACAGGAGGTACAAAGTGCGTAAATACCAAATTGGAGTGATGGGGTTTCACCTCCGACTTTCAATACTATAAAAAGACCGAGCAATTAGCTGAAAGAGTCGGTGAGCTCATAGCTGAAAAAAAACGGCATTTTGTTATTTGGTGCCGAAAAAGATTATGATTCGCTATCTACAGCCGCGTGTCGGGGCGCTAAAAGTAAAAACAGTTTAACTGTCGGGGTTACTTACGGTAAAGGTAAAGAAGTTTGGCAAGACGACACCGACATTATTATAGCCAGTGGTCTAAAGCGTGGTGGAGGCAGAGAGTTCGTTTTGGCTTTAAGTTGCGACATGTTGATCATTATTAGCGGTGGTTTAGGCAGTCTTACTGAAGCGGCAGTTGCCTATCAAGCAGATATTCCTTTAGTCGTACTTACAGGTACCGGCGGTTGGGCCGATAAACTCGCTGGGGAATATATAGAGTTTATCAAAATCAGAGTTTTTGGTGCGAGAATGGTCGCAATGGTCGATTCGGCTTAAGGTGTTATTTTAGTAATATACAATCAAATTGGCTTACCTTGCCGGTCGGAGAATCGGGGGGAGAGTTTAAAATGATACAAAAAAATGATACAAATGAGAAATTTCTAGGCCATACTTGCCGACAACACGTATTTACCAAGCCTTAAGTGACTCTCAATCTTCTTCTTAATCATTCCGACAAGACTTGTTAAAGGGGAAGCTACGGAGTTTGTTTTATATTCTCGTGTACCTAGATAGTTGAGTTGATCTATAGACAATTCGTATTCCTCTGTAATCTTAGCTATTATTTCAGGTGAGAATAAATCTTGCACTATCTTCTTTACAGTTTCATCTTGGTAATCTAAATTTAACGATTCAGGTGTCTCTACGAATAGGTGTTCGATCTTTTTTACATCTCTCTCAGAAATTTCTTCCCCATTTTCGATAGCTATTTGACTTGCTTCTAGAACCTCAACTAAAGTTTGATGAATCATTTCTGTCACTTCAGCTCTCTCGGATTCAATTGTTTCTGTATAAGTGTTTAGCTCAACACGTGCTTCACGCTGTTTTAATGTTTTTGTTAAAAAGCGTAAGCCCTCCTCTCTAACTTGTTCTGGGAGGTCTATCGTTTCATCCGACGCAATACTCAATTTAACCTTACTATTAAATGGCTGAACATCCGATTCAACTTCTTCAATGTCAGCTTGGTTGGCATCAAACTTAGAGATTATATTGGTGTCTTTTATAACTTCACTAACTTCTTGGGCCTGATGATCAAGCACCGGATCAGCCATACGTTCATCGATATTAAAGATTGGTTCTTCAGTACTGTCAACTTTAACCTGTAATGTTATATCGGGATCCTCGTCATTTGTCCCTAATATGCTTGAATTATCTTCTTTAAAAACCACACGAGCATATCCTTCTCTGGTAGGTTCTCTGACTGTATCTGCTTGTTTTTTGGACTTAGAATGATCATCAATCGGTAGGATGTTTTCGATAATCGGCGTTTGGGTAATAGTTGGGACTTCGCTAATTTCTGATGCGAGTATTGTTGGGCTATGAATCTGTTTGACCTCAGCTCTTTGGCTTTCTGCAAGCTCAATAGCATGCTGATGCAATATATGTTCCGCTTTAATGATCACTGACTTAGGCAGGTCTTCTGATAATCGTTCAACTCTCTGTTCGTTTGTTTCAGATGGCGGCATATCAGATGGTATTGTAGGAGGATCTATAGTTTCTACCACAATTCCTCTTCTAGCTTGTTCTTGAACTAACAAATGATTAACGGATTTATCTGATGGTAATATCCCATCTGATTTCTCATCTGTACTAATTTCTGTTTTTTTAACATTAATAGTCCCGGTGTCTTTGGTTGCATTTGGTTTGTTATGAGCATTTGCTAGACTTTGAGATTCTTTTTTCTTTGCTTCCATAGTTTCTCTTATAGTAGGGCCTCTGTCTGGATTCTTTTCGGATTCAGCTAATTTCTGTAATAGTTGTATGCCTGCCTTACCCATACTCTCCATAAATGGACAGCGACCTGGATTATTTCTGTATTGCTCAATTAAGCTTTGTAGATTTCCACTGTGCTCAGGTACTGCTTTAAAACGTTCAACATCGACTACCTGTTCCGGTAATTCTTCTGCTTGTAAATTAACTGAGTCTTGTTGAGGTGTCTCAGCTATACCCACCTCTGCACTCATACTTAAATTGTCGATTCACCCGAAGAGTTTGTCTTTTGTTCTTCAAGTTTAGCTAGTACCATTTCGCGTATTTCTTCTGGAGTCCTATCTAGAAGGTATTTTCCGCTATGAGCTAGCCCGTACCTTACAGATGCACTTTGTCCATACATTGTTAGCTCGGTATCAGCAATGTCTTGTAGTCCGCATTCCTCGACGAGATAGTCGCCTAATTCTATTTCCTCTGACGTTAGTTCACGAGGATGTTGATGTTCGGGTGTTGCCATAAGTCTATTATAAGCACCCGTCTAATGATTGTCGATAAGCTGTATCCGTCTATAACATATTGGACTGCCGCTTAGGGGTGCGTGAATAGCGAACTGTTTTTGGTATAATGACTATATGTTGTCAACAGATGTCAAACTACCAATTAACGAAAAAGCACTTGCAAATATTCTACGTAAGCATGGTGTAGTTGAGGCTAAACTGTTTGGCTCCTATGCAAGAGGCCAACAAAGACCAGATAGTGATCTGGATATATATATAGTCTGTCAGCCAGGAATGAGTCTATTCGATGTATTTGACCTTCAAGCTGAACTTGAAAAACAGACACGAGTAAAGATTGATCTGGTTACGCAAATAAATCCTAACTTTGCAGAATACATCGAGCCTGATCTAATAGATATTAAGCTATGACTACAAATAAACAACCCAAACCATACTTACTCAACATTATTAATAGTCTGGAAGCCATTAATTCCTACAAACCAAATAGTGAGGATCAGCTTAGTAATGATCATAAAAGTTATGACGCCATACTAATGCGGCTCCAAGATGTAGGAGAGAATCTGATTCAGCTGCGAGATTTATTTCCGACGTTTTGGGATGAGAACGCAATAGACGCCTGGAATAAAGCTATCGGACTGCGTAATATTATTTCGCATGGCTATGTTCAAATTAAACTATCAATAATTTGGGAGTTAATCTCTAAAGACTTACCTGAATTTGAAGAATCCGTTCGTAAGCTGGTTGAATAAGGTTGTCTGGCTTCCCATGCCGGTCTTGGGAGACAAGTTGATCTTGTTTTCTCTTGTTCCAGACTGTGGCTCCCTACCATGCAGTGGTGTCAATCAATGGCAAGGTTATGGGTACACTAAACCCCCGGTATGACCAGTGTTCTACAGCTGCAATACTAGTATGAACAGTGGCTGCCTGGGGGCTTCGTATTCTGTCAATAACTAACGAGATTATTGTACCACTGCCGTTCCTTTTTGGGGAGCGTTGCTGCCATGCCCGTATTTACTAACTTAACCTGGAGCCAGGGCTTTTCTGGCTGGAGGAATATTTTTTTATGGTCTTTTTTCTTGGTTGTGATGTCGCTAAAACTAAAATTGATGTGTCGCTTGTTAACGAGCAAGGCATTGAGCAGTGGGCCGACAAAGTACCTAACGAAGTATTATCTATTGCTACAGCTTTATTAACTTTTGCCGGCGCCTATCCTA
>JAJYVQ010000092.1 GCA_021791915.1 Actinomycetes bacterium
CTTGGCGATTAGCCAAGATGAATCTAGCAATCCGTGGGATTGAATCAGATCTAGGATCACGTTGGGCAGATACTTTTCACGAGGATTTACATCCTGATCTAAAAGCAGACTACATATTAGCTAATCCCCCTTTCAATATATCCGACTGGGGCGGAGATCAACTGCGAGATGACGTTAGATGGAAATATGGTACACCACCAACTGGAAATGCGAACTTTGCTTGGTTGCAGCATATAGTATCAAAACTATCTCCTCGTGGGGTGGCAGGAGTAGTTCTCGCTAATGGATCATTGTCTTCTCAAACATCTGGTGAAGGTGAAATCAGGAAGAAGATGGTAGAAGACGATCTTGTGGAATGTATTGTGTCTTTACCCGGTCAACTGTTTTTTACCACCCAAATACCGGCAACGCTGTGGTTCTTAAATAGAAATAAGAAAAATGGTTCCAGTAAAGGTAACTGGCGAGATAGAAGAGGAGAAGTCTTATTTATCGATGCTCGCAAATTGGGAGTTATGGTTGATAGAACTCATAAAGAACTTGGCGAGGATATTGCTAAAATTGCCAATACCTATCACGCATGGCGAGGCGAGCCTGATGCAGGTCAGTATGAAGACATACTTGGCTACTGTGCTTCAGCCAATATTGAGCAAATAGAAAAGCATAACTTCGTTTTAACGCCCGGGCGTTATGTAGGGACAGAAGAAGCGGAAGAAGACGATGAACTGATCGAAGAAAAGATTGAACGGCTCAAGAACGAGCTATTTCTTGCTTTCGAGGAGAGTAACAAATTGCAAAAGAGGGTAAAGAAGGCGTTAGGGCGGATAGATGGGTGAATCGTTACCCTGTTACCGACTTGGTGACATTGCTGACGTAGCTTGGGGCGACACTAAGACGACAAAGGCATCTTACGTAAAAGGTGGCTATCCTGCCTATAGCGCAAAAGGACTTGATGGTTACTTGCCTCACTATGATTACTCCAATACGGGAATAGTGGTGAGCGCAATTGGTGCCAACTGTGGACGTTCTTGGCTAGCACGAGATAAATGGTCGTGCATCAAAAACACAATTCGCATACTGCCACGAAGTGAACTACTTGATATTGAGTATTTGTATTGGTACTTTCAATCGGGCAACAAATGGCAAATGAGAGGCTCTGCACAGCCATTCATCTCTCAAACAGATGCTCGAAACCTTCTTGTGCAACTTCCGCCCCTCTCCGAGCAGCGTGCCATAGCTGAGGTACTTGGGGCACTGGATGATAAGATCGAGGGGAATCGGAAGACAGCCAGCTTTATTGAAGAATTATTAGCGATGGAATTTGCATTAGCGCAGTTCGATAGTATTCATAATAATCCTGTAGCGCTTAAAGATATTATTGAAGTTAATCCTCCTCGACCCAGACCAAATGGAAAACAGGCTCCTTATATAGACATGAATGCATTACCTATCGATTCGGCTCTTGTGAACGAATACGCAGTGAGAGAGCCTAAATCAGGTAGCAGATTTCAGAACGGCGACACTGTTTTTGCACGTATTACACCCTGCTTGGAGAATGGAAAGGCGGCATTTATCGATTGTCTTGAAGGTAGCTCCATCGGAATAGGATCAACAGAATTCATAGTTATGCGTCCAAAACCAAGCGTGCCAGCACAGTTTGCTTACTTTTTAGCGCGTAGCGAAAGGTTCCGAGAGTATGCGATCAAACACATGTCAGGCAGTTCTGGAAGGCAGCGTTGTCCTGCCGAATCTATTGGTATATATCCAATTC
Source organism: Actinomycetes bacterium (assembly GCA_021791915.1). Classification (GTDB taxonomy): domain Bacteria; phylum Actinomycetota; class Acidimicrobiia; order Acidimicrobiales; family JABEUL01; genus JAJZNL01. The sequence goes on from JAJYVQ010000092.1 coordinate 1,769, forward strand.
AACAACCAGATTACAATGATTTAACCGCATTTGGAAAGAAGTGTGATGAAGGATTTTCATTGATGAGGTCACTGTTAAATGAGTCGTATTTACTTGCGCTATTGCGTGATACCCTCCTACCTAAACTCCTTTCAGGCGAGCTTCGAATCAAAGATACCAAACAGTTATTGGAATTGACGGTGTGAAAATCACTCGTATCACAAAGATAAAAAACCACCAGATATTTCGAGATTTGTCCTGGATGAATAACCTGCAAACGTTTGGACAGTTCAACTTGATTTATGGCTGGAACGGATCTGGCAAAACAACATTGTCATCTCTATTTCGGAACCTTCAGCAGCGACTTACTGTCGTCGAAGGTGAGGTAGAGTTCGAGATCGACTGTAGTAATAGAATCTCTGCACACGAGGATTTATCGACTGTGACATTACCGACTATTAGAGTCTTTAATCGAGATTTTATAGAGTCAACCATAATAGCGGCAGGCGACCTTATGGAACCAATTTATTATATTGGGGAGAATGCTGCAGAGGAGATAAGACAAGTTGACACTTTAAATAATGAATTGGGTGAAGTAGAACAGCAAGTTACTAGTGCAGACGCTGAAAGAAGGCAAGCCGAAAGAAACCTAGATCAATTTTGCATCGACAAAGCTAAAGCAATCAAGGAACTGCTTATTAACTCTGTGGTGACTAATTTTAACAACTATGATAAAGCACAATTCAAGCAAGCATTAGAAATGTTGGATAAAGAGTCAGTATCCTCACACTTATTGTCAGATGAGCAAAAAGTGGTTTATAGAAGGCAGAAGGACTCACAGCCCAAGGGAAATATTTCGAATATCGAATGCGAAGATTTTGACTTCCAAGCATTCAAAAACAATGTTGAGCGACTACTGAGTCGACCTATCACTTCTCAGATTATCCAAGAACTCGTGGATTATCCAGAAATCGGAGTATGGGTGCAGAAAGGACTGATCCTGCACACTGGTCAACATGAAAGTGCCACATGTCGATTCTGTGATCAAAATCTTCCTATGGAACGCATACAACGCTTAGAAGCGCATTTCAATGACACACTCACTGCCTATCAGAGCGAACTTTCACACCTTTCTAGTCAAGTAAAGGCACAACGTCAGGATCTAATCGAGGTAAAGATTCCAGAATCGAGTCGTCTTTATGATCATCTAGTGAAGGATATGGAATTGGTATCTAACAATGCTCGTCAACTTTTGGAGGATGCCTCGAATTATCTTGAATTAATAAATAACTTATTGTTACGTAAGAAAGACGCACCGTTTGAAACAATCACCATTGAAGATGATATTGATTCTATCAGTGTGCCTGAGAATACCGAGATTGTGAAGGCCATTGAGGAAATTAATGCAATTGTTGATAAGCATAATATGACTACGGTAAATTTTACAGAAGAAATTAAAACCGCATGCAAATCACTAGAACAATCCTATTTGGCGGAAAATTTCGAAGAATATCACCGCCTTTGTGAATCGGTCAATTCTGCCAAAACAGTTTCAAATGAGCTAAATAATAAAAAGAACGAAATATCCGAAAACATCAAAAGCATTCAGAGTAAGATAAGAGAGCACCAAAGACCTGCTGAAGAACTGAATAAGGAACTTAGTTGCTACTTAGGTCATAGTGACTTACAGCTTGAAGTCAAAGAGCTGGGGTACAAGCTGACAAGAAGCGGAAAGCCGGTAACTAATTTAAGTGAGGGTGAAAAGACTGCTATTGCATTCCTATACTTTTTAAAAGCATTATCTGATAACTCAGTTGATATCAGCAAAAGCATAATAGTAATTGACGATCCTGTATCGAGTTTGGATTCAAACTCGCTATTTTCCGCATTTAGTTATATGAAAGAGCAAACGAAGGATGCTGGGCAGTTGCTCATTTTCACCCATAATTTTACGTTCTTTAATCTTGTAAAACACTGGTTTCATAATCTTAAATATCAGAGGCGCAAAGACCTGGATCAGCGCCCAGCACGCTTCTATATGTTAAAAGTAAAGGTCATGAACGGTCACAGAGATGCCGTGCTGACGGCTATTGATCCGCTCCTAGAACAATACCAGTCTGAGTATCATTACTTGTTTAAATGCGTCCTAAATGTGGCGAATCAAAATAATGGCGAGGAATCTCTCGAAAGTTATTATGGGATGCCAAACGTTGCACGAAGATTCATGGAGGCGTTCACAGCTTTTCGTTACCCAGATATTCGAGGTGACTTATACAAGAAGATCGGAGAGATTGAATTTGATGAGGATAAGAAGACACGCATCCTTCGGTTCTTGAACACCTACTCGCATTCGGAAACTATAGCAGTTACCGCACATGATCCATCATTATTGTCTGAGACAAAGTCAGTATTTCAACAACTGCTAGAGCTGGTCCAAGAGTGTGATCCCGAGCATTTCAACAGAATGGTGAAAATTTGTGTTTCTACCGAAGAAGAAAACGATGATGCATAGTCTTGTGATTTCCAAAGTTAAGAGCAAATCACTCCAGTTCGAAGAACTTCAGATCAAAGACGCCGAATTGTTAGTGGAAGAGGCTACATGACTACATTTCTTGCCGAGTCAGCTGTAGAAGGTCTCTGCCTTAACTATTTTGCCGAACTTGGCTGGCAAGTTCTCTATGGTCCCAATATCGCACCTAACGAGTCCAATGCGGAACGCTCATCATATCGTGACGTACTTCTTGAAGATCGTCTTCACCAAGCTATTGGTCGTCTAAATCCTCACCTTGAGTCAAACGCAATCGATGATGTGATCTCAACATTACGGCGCCCAGAAAGTGCAGATCTATTTTCTGAGAACTGGCGAGTTTATAAGTATCTAATTTCTGGGATTCCTATAGAGCGAAGAGACACTAACGGCGAGATACGATACGAAAGAGCATGGCTCGTTGACTTTGAGAACCCGGAACAAAACGATTTCCTTGTTGTCAACCAATTCAGAGTAGAAGGTGACTCTACGCCAAGACGACCAGACATTGTAATGTTCATAAACGGTATACCTATTGGAGTAATCGAGCTAAAAGCTCCAGGAGAAGATCGGGCTACCCTTCACGGCGCATATGATCAGCTCCGCACGTACGCTGCTGAAATCCCAGCGTTGCTCACATATAATGCTTTGTGCGTAATTTCTACCGGTACCCAAGCTCGTTTGGGAGCATTACTTGGTCAATTTGAACATTATGCTCCGTGGAAAACCATTGACGGGAAAAGACTCGCCTCCCCAGAAGTCCCAGAGTTGGAAGTCTTAGTTAGGGGGGTATGTGATCAAACAAGATTGTTGGATATCTTGCAAAATTTTGTTGTCTTTTCAGATGAAAATAGCGGAACCATTAAACGCATCTGTAAGTATCACCAATTCCATGCGGTCAATAAAGCTGTAGATTCTACAATACAAGCTATTGAACGAAAAGATGGAAGAGCTGGGGTAGTTTGGCACACACAAGGTTCCGGTAAAAGCTTAGAGATGCTTTTTTATGTCGAAAAAATTATGCGACATAAACTGATGAGTAATCCTACCGTTGTTCTTCTAACCGATAGAAACGATCTTGATGACCAGTTATATGACGAAGTCTTTACGCCAGCGAGAACCCTACCAGAGACCCCATTACAAGCTAAGTCCCAAGATGATCTGCGACAACTGCTTTCATCAAAAGCTTCTGGGGGCATCGTATTTTCAACGATGCAAAAATTTGGACGTTCTAAAGAAGATAGGGATGCAAATAAGCCGTTCCCCGTACTATCTAACCGTTCCAACATCATAGTTGTAGCCGATGAGGCTCATCGCACACAGTATGGTCTCATCGAAGGGCTTGCTAGGAATGTTAGAGACGCTCTGCCTCATGCAGCGTTCATTGGATTTACCGGCACTCCAGTTGAAAAGGGAGATAAAGATACTCGAGATGTCTTTGGTGAATATATCGACATTTACGATGTCACCCAAGCAGTCGAAGACGGAGCGACAGTTAGGGTATTTTACGAAGCACGCTTGGTCAAAGTTGAGCTTCCAGACGATATGAGAGACGCTCTTGATGAAGTAGCCGATGAAGTTACTGAAACTAGTGACTTTTTAGACGCTGAGCGACAAAAACGATATTGGTCACGCTTAGAAGCAATAGTGGGAGCTGAAAAGCGAATACAACAAATAGCTGCTGACATAGTCTCTCATTGGGAGGCACAACGCAGTATTCAGGTAGGTAAAGCTCTTATAACTGCTATGAGTCGACGAATTTGTGTCGATCTTTACAACGAGATCGTAAAGCTTAGACCAGAGTGGCACTCAGATAATGACGAAGAAGGAGTTGTAAAAGTTGTCATTACAGGCAGTGCATCAGATGGACCAGAGCTAAATGCTCACGTAAGAGGTAAAGACAGACTTCGTGCGCTAAAAGAGAGAGCGAAAAACCCTGAAGATCCCCTGGAAATAATAATTGTACGAGATATGTGGCTGACAGGCTTTGACTCACCATCTCTTAGGACAATATACGTTGATAAACCAATGCGTGGCGTTGGTCTCATGCAAGCAATTGCGAGAGTAAATCGCACTTTCAAAGATAAATCCGGGGGACTGGTCGTTGACTATATAGGAATTGCGGAGAATCTTCGGGCAGCACTTGCTGACTACACAGATAGAGACAGAGCCAACAAAGACCTAGGTGCTCCAATTGAAGAAGCTCTGGCGCTATTAGAAGAAGCTCATGAAATATGCTGTGAACTACTCTTTGGTTGCCCGTGGAGAGAAGCTCTTGAATCAGGATCTGACCAAGCAAGAATTGAGGCGATAATGGCATCCCTTGATCATCTATTAGAGGGCGAGCAGCAAGAGCTTCCCGAGCGCTTCCTACGCCAAGTTAGAAGAGCAACGCAGGCTTTTTCTATAGCGGTAGCCTCCCCTGAAACTAGAAAGTATCGAGACGACCTCTCATTTTTTCAAGCATTATCCGTGGAACTTAGAAGAGTTTTAGCGGATTCAGCTCAAACCAGCAGAGATGAGTTTGAAGTAGAAACTGCAATTCGTCAAATAATTTCAGAGGCAGTAGTACCTTCCGGAGTCATAGACATTTACTCCGCAGCAGGGTTTGAACAGCCTGACATTTCGATAATCAATGAAGATTTTGCAAAGAAGTTTTTAGAAGGCTCTCATAAGAATCTCAAAATTGAATTGCTCAGGGGAATACTTTCTGGAGAGGTGCGTGCAATATCAAAGCGCAACGTTATGGCAGGGCAAAAGTTCTCCGAACTTTTAGAAAAATCAATGAACGCATATAATAACCGTTCTTTAACGGCAGCCGAAGTTGTATCAGAGCTTGTAGACCTTGCAAAAGGGATAATGAATGAGAAAAGTCGAGGAACAGAACTCGGACTTGGCGACGATGAACTTGCCTTTTACGATGCGGTCTGCCAAAACGATTCGGCGGTAATGGAACTTGGCGATGAGGTTCTAAAGAAAATTGCTAATGAACTAGTTGCTGTTATTAGGAGCAGTGCGACGATTGACTGGAATAAGAAAGAACAAGTCAGAGCAATTATGCGACGTGATATAAGGAGACTGCTTACGAAATATAATTACCCCCCTGATAAACAAGAATCAGCAATCCAACTGGTTATGAGCCAAGCTGAATTGCTAGCCCACGAGGTGGCTGGAACGTGATCGAATCCGGTCAGTGTTCATCGGACGAACTTTTCAAACTGATTGGAACCCAAGAGACTATTTGGGTTCGAGTAGCTGCGACCCGAAACAATGAGACGTGGGAATCAGTTCTGCTGGAGGTCACAGCTGGAGGCGAACCCCCCAACTTCTCTATAAGTCAATGGAAATACGAGCTTGCAGTTTTTAATTCTTCAATTTCCACCGGAAAAGAAGTCAAAAAATGGCTTGAATCCAATGAGATAATTCTAAATGATGTGCGTATCAAACTTAACTTCAATCAAGAGCAACAAATTACTTGGTACCGTCATGAAAGTAGGTCAAGCTACGCTGGTTATGACGTGTTGGAATGGTCTTTCACCCTATATGAACAAACATACACAACGCAAAGACAAATCCCGAGCTTTAGTTTAATATCCGAGAACAGTCCATCTTTTGTAGGTTTTGCGGAAGCAGTTTCAAGTTTCTTTGGAATAACGAACAGAAATGCCATTCTATCTAATCAATCTAAGTTTGTATTTCGCATGCAGGACTGCTCAGGAAAGATCGAATCGATCAAGATCGATACAGCAGAGATGACTGTCACTGTAGTGGGAGAAAGCCTTGATGGTATGAAGCTAGAGCTGGCATCCGCAACTCCAGGACTTGTGGAGATACTTAAGGATGATCAATCAGAACCCGTGCGCTTTGAATTACAAAATGGGTTACCACCAAGTAGTTGGGTAGTGCTAAAAAAGGGATCGCAGTGCATAGATCGTAAGTTCATCAACCATCCATATACACAAACAGATTCAAGTGTCGAGTTTATTGCTGAGTCTTCGACAATATTGGAAGCGCTTATCTCAGGTGGAGAAGGTTCAAGTATTGAGTTCAAATGCGAAGTTCCTGTAGCTACAGATGCCAGAAAGAAGTTGTGTAGAACGATTGCGGCGTTTGCAAATGGAGAAGGAGGTCATCTTTTGTTTGGAGTTGATGATGATGGTAAGTTACTTGGGCTACCGGCGGATGATGTTACTCAACATAAGCAAGATGCAATAACTCAGTTCGTTAAGAACTTAGTAGATCCACTACCTGAGTTCGACATTGAAGTTATTGCTCTTGAAAACGAAAAGGCAAGTTCGGTAATAATCTTGAATGTTGGAAGCGGAGACTCGCCGCCGTATGGAGTAAAGTGGACGGCAACTAACACGAAGTATTATGTGCGACGTGGAGCTACAACATTTGAAGCATCTCAAGAACAGGTGCGTACTTTAGCTCGCACTAGACCACCTGTCGAGGTAGACCAAGCAGGGTATTATTGAGGTGGACACCATTCGTTGGACGACCTGAGGACATTGCCAAACTTGTGCATCTTCCATCATGCTGCTCGGGTAACTGAAAGTCTATCTCTTTCATATATAAAAGTAGTATATCTTATCAGGTGCCATGTCGTCAAGTGAACTGTAAGTACGTGTCGTGTTGTACTACTCGAAGTATCTCTTGAGTACAGCTCTTAGTTCCAGCCCGTCGTTGGCAGGATTTATGTAGCCATGCTCGCCCCTCCACTATCCCTTACATATTCATCCAAACGACATAGCGCGGATCGTATGTGTGTTTATCGAAACGATAGAAGCAAATTTACAAAGCTGGCCGAATGCTGAGCTCTAGGAGTCCATTAAAAAGATCAACCACCGTCCTCATAAGTGTCTTGACTTCAAGAGTCCTCACGAAGCATTCTTTGGGACAGTGCTACAAAAGTAGCTAAAGTTGCACTTCAAATGTGAATCTGCGCAACTGAAAAGTTTTTTGCAGCCGACTCAACTCCGTGAGTGTCTCATTGTCGTGAATGTGCGCACGGCTCTCGCGTCCAGAAAGTTTTGTGAGCCGACGCAAGTCTCAGAGGTCTCGTATCGTGATCAAGTGTACTAAGCCTCGTTGTTAAAAATGTTATGCGGGCGGGGGTTGGGGTAAAGGGTAAAAAGGTAAAGAATGAAGAAAAAGAAATAATGATGT
>JAJYVQ010000093.1 GCA_021791915.1 Actinomycetes bacterium
TTTTTGGTTCTCATACTCATTTTATGGAGTGGTATTTTCACTTTCCAAAAACAGTTAAATTAGATAAAGGTACTGCAGTAAATTCAGCTTCGAAAGAAAGTTCACAGCTCTTATTTAGCATAGAAGGTAAGAACGCTTCAAGCCAAGAAAGTAATATTCCTATCGGTAGCTTTAAGGTTTTAATTGATACCGAAATTAATTGCGATGTTGATTATTTAGAAGATGATAACCATTTAAGTACAAGAGCAGTAAATTTTGGAATTTTGGAACAGTCTTCTACTTTAAAGATAAGTTATACCGGTGAACTCCCAGTAGCTGTTAAATTTGTATTTGACGATTTCGTTTATTTCAATTAAGTACCTATGAAGTTATCTTTAAAAATAGTTAATTAACATAGTCTGTATATTTATGAAGGTTAGTTTATGAGGCAGATTGTTCAGGGCTTATCTGGCGGTCAGGTAAATTTAGTAGAGGTTCCGATACCAGTAAATTCACCGTCTGAAGTATTAGTGGAGACTATTGCTACATTGGTATCTCCAGGAACAGAAAGAATGATAACTCAATTAGCTCAGTCCAGCTTAATTTCAAAAGCAAGAGCACGTCCTGATTTGGTTAAACAGGTCTTTGATAAGGTTAAACAAGACGGTCCGATTACTACCCTAAAAACAGTTAAATCCCGCCTTAACAGTGATTTACCATTAGGGTATTCTGGTTGTGGAATCGCTAGACAAGTCGGGGAGTATGTGGTAGGAATCTCTCCAGGAGATTTAGTTGCTACGGGTGGTGCCGGTTATGCTAATCATGCTGATTTTCAAACGGTCCCTGGATTATTATGTTCAAAGGTACCATCCAGCGTTAGTGCTCATGAAGCAACTTTTGCCACCGTTGCTTCTATATCTTTACACGGTTTACGTTTGGGTGAAGTTCAACCTGGACTTTCTGTTGTCATTATTGGACTTGGATTGATTGGTCAGCTGGCGGCTCGACTAGCTATGGCATCGGGTTGCAATGTGATCGGAATTGATATCGATCAAAATAAAGTAAATTTATTGAATGCATATGGTGGAACGGGACTTTTAGAAAAAGGAGACTTAACCACAGAAGCTGTAATGGATGCCACTAAAGGTCGTGGAACAGACTTGGTGTTGATTACAGCTGGTGGAAAATCAAATGAACCTATTAAACGGGCTCCAGATATTTTACGTGACAGAGGTACGATGGTTATTGTTGGTGACGTTGCCATGAATCAGGAGCGTACTCCTTTATATAATAAAGAATTAACAGTGAAAGTAGCAAGATCTTATGGACCCGGAAGGTATGACAGAAGTTATGAAGAATGGGGAATAGATTACCCTGCTGGATACGTAAGATTCACTGAAGGAAGAAATATGGAATCTGTCTTATCTCTTTTAGCAACTAAAAGGTTAAAAGTAGATGATTTAATTTCGGATAGGTATGATATTGATAAAGCAACTGATGCTTACGATAAGTTAAGCAAATCTACAAACGTATTGGGAATTTTATTTACTTATGGTAAAGAGTCTGTTTTGCCGAACCAAAAAACACAGTCTAATACTATCGAATACGGTAATGCTAACTCAAATGTAGGAAGTGGTCAATCAAATCAGAAAACTCATTCTGATAAAAGACCAAAAATAGGTGCTTCCTTAATAAAAATAGGTCTCATCGGAGCAGGTGCTTATACAAACTCTGTAATTGTTCCCAAAATTAAACAGTCTAATTTAGGAACTATAGCAGGGGTTGTTTCTTCAACTGGCTTAAGTGCCAAGCGTATAGCAGATAGAGAGTCTAATGCTAAAGTTTATGAAAATTATGAAAATCTACTAGAAGACGAAAGCATAAATACAGTTTTTGTAACAACTCCTCATAGCTCACATGCCGAAATTGTGAGCAAGGCACTTGAAAAAAATAAAATTATTTGGTGCGAAAAACCTTTAGCACTTTCACATCATGAACTGGATTTGATTTTTAAAAATAAAAAAGAAGACTCTTTAATCTTTGTAGGATTCAATAGAAGGTTTTCACCTTCGATTGAATTATTAAAAAAACATTTCAATAGTACAAAATCTGACTCTGATATCATTTCATCTTCAGGGGGAGGGTCACTTGTGATTAACTATAGGGTGTCAGCTAACAGAGTTCTTAACACTCACTGGTATAAAGATAGGAAAGAAGGCGGTCGACTTTTAGGTGAAGTGTGTCATTTTATAGATACGTGTTCTGCCATTGTGGGACTTCCCGTAAAGCAAGTCAAAGCAGTCGGTTCTGGATTTGACGAAAGAGTTATATCAGAAGACATCGCATTAGTTCTAACCTTTGATGATGCTTCAATTGCATCTATTACCTATTCGGTTAACGGACATTCTTCGACCCCCAAAGAAAGAATCGAAGTTTTAGGAAGAAAAAAATCCGCTGTAGTCGATGACTTCAGATCAATTACATTGGATGGGAAAAAAGAGAGTTTTAAGAGTCAAGACAAAGGTCAAACTGGAGCCTTTACGGAATTTAAGAAATTGATAGTTACTGGTGGCACGACTCCTTCATGGGTTTATGAATCGTCTTTGGCTACGATTGTTGCGGCCGGAGAGTTGATGGAGTAACTCACCAAAAAGAAATTAGATCATTTAAGTTTTATTATTCAAAATTGAGATTTTAATTGCATCATTCATTAAAGGTGTTTAACTTATTTGGCAGTTTAATAAAGATCAAGTGTATAATTATGATTTATAGTATTGTAATCGTAAACCTGAATTATTTGCCTAGAGACAAAGATATGATTTGATCAAGAAAATTATAGGAAGTTATTTTTTGACTGTAGCATAGAGTTTTAGCGGGTTCAATATTGAAAAAGAAAATTTTAATTATCGTGGGTACTTATTTGCCAGGATTTAAGGGAGGCGGTCATATTAGATCCATAAAAGGTTTAGTGGATTATTTGGGCAAAGACCTCGATTTTTATATAATTTGCCAAGATAGAGATGCAGACGATAAAGAACCTTACAAAGATATAACAACTGGTGCTTGGGTTAAATTAGGAAATTCACAAGTAATGTATCTTAACAGTTCTGATTTCAGTTTGTTAACTCTTAAGTCAATTTTTCACAATTTATTACCCGATGTTATTTATTTAAATACGATATTCTCTGTACGAGAAACTATTTTGCCTGCAATTTTGGGGATGTCTTTGAAATCCAAGCCTAAGGTGATTGTTGCGCCGAGAGGCTGTTTAGATCCAGGAGCCTTATCGTTAAAATATCATAAGAAAAGAGTATTTCTACAATTGTTAAAGCTAAGTCGTTTGCAAAAACATATATTATGGCATGCTTCTACGATAACTGAAGCTGATTTTATAAGAAAAGAATTTGGAGACGTAAATATTATGGTTGCGCAAAATCTTCCATCGTTACCTAAGGAAATTAAGGCCACCAGACCATTAAAAAATCAGGGAGAGGCGAGAATGATATTTCTTGCAAGAATTGTTCCGATTAAAAATTTAATATTTTTATTAGACATTCTAAAATCAATTAACGGGAAAGCTAGTCTTACGATAGCAGGCCCAATTGAAGATCCTAAATATTGGGATAATTGTCAAATGAAATTAGCAGAATTAACTCACGTAAATTATACGCTTGTCGGTGCCATTGAACATGATCAAGTAGCCTCACTTCTCGGTGAGCATCATTTTTATATATTGCCGACTTTAGGTGAAAATTTCGGTCATTCTATAATTGAGGCATTTGATTCAGGACTTGGAGTAATAATTAGCGATCAGACACCTTGGAAAGATCTCGAAAGATACGGCGTCGGATGGGATATATCGCTTGAGAATCGCAGTGCATGGGTACAAGCTGTTCAAGCATGTGTCGACATGAATAATTGTCAGTTTATTGCTATGAGCAATAAATCAAAATCCATTAGAAACAAGTTTTGGAATAATAACATTGCGATAAACGATAATTTAAATTTGTTCGATTTTAGGATATAAATGTGCTGTACAAATAAATAATGTTTCGGCCAATTAGGTAGATCCAAATATTATGACATGCAAGGGACTAATTTACCAGTAAAATTGGTTTGCGAAAATGAGTTTGGATTTGGTTCTTATGAGATTTTGCGAGGTGAAAAAAATTTGAAAATTGTGCTCTCACAAATATTAAAGGATACAGAATCTCTGGTAGCTTTTCTGTTACAATCCCACGGGATTGTCTTATAATTATGATGAATCTTCTAATTGATTGTATTAATTGATTGTATAGGTTAAATTTAATAATGGTTAAATACCCGACGTGTGTTGGGACTAAAATTATGGCTAAATTCTATCACGGTGCAATATACCGTTTCCGAGCATTGAGTTAAAAGGTACGGCATCTATGAATTCACATGTCAGAGATACCATTAGTTTTGAATCTATTTTGGGTACGGCTCAATTCAATCCAAACAAACATGATTTTCGTTTTGGTTCAGGTCAATTTCCATGGTTAATAATTTTGACTTCCATTTACATATGGTCATCATCTTCGCTTCCTTTGTCGCAAAATATTAGTTTTTTGAGATGGCCGTGTATTGTTGTATTAGCTATGAGGGCGATAGGTGCGAGTATATTTTCACGTGGCAGAGTTCGTACACCTTTCCCATTGTTGTTACTAATTATGTTTTGTGGTTTTGCACTTATCAGTTCACCGTATAGTGTATTACCAAAAGTATCAGCTATTCGAGCGGTGGCATTTGTTATTTTGATTTTTGCAACAGTATTTAGTAATACCTGGATAGAATCACAATCTCTACACTCTTGGATCTATGGAATTGCAATAATAAATGTTGTAGCATGTATCTACTTTTGGATACAACTATTGACTGGTTTTGGGAACCCTTATGTCGGTACGGCTTTTGCAGGTTTTACCTTGAACCCAAACGATCTTGGCAGTTACCTTGCATTATCAATTGGACCTGCTATTATCCTTGTAAGGGACCAGGCGCTTAGCAGATACCAAACTCAAAAATTTATCGGGTATTGTACTATTGGCAGCGATGCAATTTTCATTGTTTTGACACACTCTAGAACATCTATGGCAGCTGGGATTGTCGCCATGTTGCTATTTGTGCTTACAATGCAAAAAGGAGTACGGCTTCGAATGGTACTTGTTACATTAATTATTGTTGTAGCCATGTATGCAGTTGCGGGCAATCGATTAAATGCTGGAATTCAACATTTAATTATGAAAGGAGGGTCATCTTCAATTCTGACTTCAAGAGTGCAATCATTAGATCTTACTTGGTTACAATTTTTACATAATCCGATAGCTGGGAATGGATTTGGGTATTTAGCTCCGAAACCTGGAGCACCAGTTAGTCAATCTATTAGCGATATCTTTCATGTGACGGGAATAGAACAATCCAATTCATTTTTGGGAATAGCTTCAGATCTTGGTATTGTTGGGTTATTACTAATGATTAGTTCGTTATTGGGCGTAGTATTCTACTTAAAACCTAATGACTGGATAGTTAGACGTAAAACTATCTTGGCCGAAGATGTTGGCCTATACAGCATTTTCTTTGTGGGCTTAGTCCATATGAACGGTGAAGCATGGTTGGTTGCACCAGGCGCATATCAAGCATTTATATTTTGGACTGCGGTTGGATTTATTATGAGGTCTACGACAGCTGGTCAAGATTCCACTAAGCAAATGAGGACAAAAAATAAGTTATGAATGATTGGAACTCAAATCTTGATTTCGTTTGTATCATTGCAGACGTTAAACATCGGGACAAAATGATGCTGATATCACAGATCCTTGATTTTAAAATATCATCATTTCTTATATCAAAATCAAAGAAATCGGATTTCTTTAAAATTGGTATACCACGTTTTATTCTTCACAATTGTAAACACTGGTTTAATGGAAGTAACAGTGAATCTGGAAAAACAAAGGGAACCAGTTTTGGAGTAAATACTTCTAATTACAATAAAGCAATTGAAAATGTTGAGTTATATCATTGGCGATGTTCTTCAAGCTTAATAGCACATGCCCTGAAACCAATTAACGATCTTAATACGGCAAGAGGGTTGTTCATTGATGCTGAAGATATTATTAACTGCAGGTTTATTGAGAAACGTAAAATAATTCATGCCTCATTAGTAGCTGATTTTGTAATTTGCAATGGAGAAGTAAGTGGTCAATTACCAAATTGGCTTGTTGCAGTGATCGATGTAAATGTTGCATTACCTAATGAGGTTGCTGCAGCAAATATAGTCGATTCTGTCGATAATAATATGGTTACTTGGTGGCGAAAGCAATTAACCATTGCTTTAGACCAATCTCAATTTAATGTTAAAAATTTGAAACCAGAGAATTATAAAATTGGCTGTCTTCACGTAATACCAGAACATTATACCATACACTTTATACGATTACTAAGACATGGGTTTTTGCAAAAACCCATTAATGGGTTTCAAGAAGATGGGCCTAGTTGGATGCTATTTAACGCAGTTATTAAAAGAAAAATTAATTTATTGATAATTAACGGATGGGGTACGAAAAAAGCAATTCTGTTTATGCTTCTTGCGCGAACTGTTGGTTTACCGTATGCTGTAGTAAGTGATACATTTTCGAGGAGTGTCTCAAATAATTCATTTAGGGTTCAGCTGAAGACTAAGCTAAAAGCTCGGATTAGACAACAATGCTTGCTTGGAGCAGCATGTCTCTTACCGGCTGGGACATTGCAAGCAGAATATATGAAAAAATCAATCGGTGATCGACGAGCGGTTCCAAAAATAGTATTGTTTCATTTTGGTATTGATACTCGTCGCTTACAAATGCAATTGAAAGCTATTCCTTATCATATTCGTATGGAGACACGACGACAGTGGGGTTTTAGTTACGATCAGGTTGTAGTATTATTTGTTGGAAAGTTAATGGAATGTAAAGGTCCCGATCGGCTTCCCAATATAGCTAGTAGTGTGTGTTCAAAAAGTGAACTTGTAAAGTTTGTTGCAATCGGATCAGGTCCTTTGGAATCAGACTTGAATAACGCAGTGATAAATGGCGCACCGCTTACTCTCTTGGGGGCTAAATATGGACTGGATGTTGCGGTGGCACTAGCTTCTTCTGATATCTTTTGTCTTCCATCTCGAGAAGAGCAATGGGGGCTTGCTGTTAATGAAGCATTAACTGCTGGGCTCCCTGTGGTATTAACTAATTGTGCGGGTTCATATATTGATTTAGTTGAAGCCGGAAAAGCCGGAATTGTTTGTAATAATGACGATTTTGAGTTAGCAGATGCCGTGCTCGCATTAGCTGATAATGTTGAATTACGCAGGGAATTAGCAAGCAACGGTAAAAAGCATATAGAGGGGTGGAACATTCACGCAATGTTTAATTCAATCGTTACGGTATGTTCAACAGTAATTAAAGTGGATTAAACAGGGTTTTCTGGCATGAATATGGGTAGTTTTGTCGATGCCGTCGATATTCCCTAAGGCCGTTATTTACGTTTTAGCTCCCTTGAGATAGTGGAAAGATGGACTCCTAATCCGAAGTTCCCCCCAAGAATTTCGATACCCCTGCTCTAGCAGGGCTTTTGTGAGATTTTTAGGGTGCTACTGCCTACATGTACCCCAATAGGTGTGAAACTCCAAGAAGTTGGAAGGCTTTGGCTTGAAGTTTGGTGGGTACTGTTATCATGGTAAAAGGTTTACAATCTAAGTCTGTTAAGTTGTATTTTATTAGCAGTAATGGTTGAAAGATCCTTTAGAAGAGTTTCAAAACTATGTACTGGATCTTTGTCAACGGTACGTTTTGTTTGTATTTTTTCCTGTAAATGTTTCAGTGCGTTTTCTGAACGTCTAGCAGGTGCAACTGGACTGCTACGAAGTTCTTCTGCTGATTCTGTATTATCATCTTTAAACAGCATCGTTCGTTCATGTGCCAACTGACATAGTATGACAGCATTGTCAAAAATACGTGAGCTCTAACCCTGTTTTCTACATGGTGGCGTATAGGACGTATATCTAAATCTGCACTAAACACTCTTTCTACATGGCTTAATGCTTTATAGTTAGATACTACTTCAGCAGTTGATGCAACTTCTTTGTTAAGATCTGTGCGGATAACATAGAAACCGTCTAATTCTTTTTCAGCTTCTATTTTCTCTAAGTTACGACTGTAACTTGCTTTCCGCACATAGTTTAGTCGTTTTGCGCTCCCCATCCTTCTGCACGCTCAACGCTTAAGATTTCATATTCTTCAAGCTGAGACAGTAGCTTACGCAGTTTACTTCCATCTTGTATTGGTTTACAGTAGAGCGTTTGTTGTTTTTCATTAAGCCAGCGAGTGACCTGTTTACCCTTATGTATGTAGGCCCATTGTACATATGGACCATGAAGTTCTGGAGGGTCGGCGTTACACTTACAGGTTTTCTTCCCGCATCGCATCATTCGGTTGACAATGCTACCTGGTAGTATTCTTTCAGTTTCTGTAATAGCTGCTATTAGTTGACTGCGCATTACTTCAATTTTCTTGTTTTTAACTTTTGCCATAGAACTGTTATTTTGAATAAATCCAACATTTCATATCTTACATAGTATAACATGTAAGATATGAATACAAGTACCCTTGAAGAAAAGTTCACTCTGAAAAAAGAACTGCTCGGTAGTCTACCGATAATTAATCATTTCACAGAACTTATGGGATTAGATCAGCTCATGGAAGTATTTGTGCCTTACAGTGATTTCCGCATAAAGCTGGCACCTGCTAAAACTCTTGGTGTTGTTGTGCGTAATCTTGTATTGCATCACGAGCCAATATATGCTCTCAATGAATGGGCTAAGCCATTTGATCTTAAGCTTCTTGGACTAGACGGTGGTGATGTCGATTTGCTAAATGACGACAGGGTCGGACGCTCGTTGGCTAGTCTATTTGATTCAGATCGTGCCAGCTTTCTTAATCGACTGGTACTTGATGTTGTTAAGAAGTTTAGAATCGATACCGATCAGTTGCACAATGATTCTACAAGCGTACAATTTAGTGGCTTGTATAAAAATGCTAACGGCACACAGAGAGCCGGAAAGACAACCGTAGCAATCCTTCATGGTCACAGCAAAGATCACAGACCTGATCTCAAACAACTGGTATGGATTCTTACAATTTCAAGTGATGGGGCTGTACCAATCGCATGTAGGATAGCAAATGGCAATGTCACAGATGACACTACACATATTGCTACATGGGACGGTCTTGTTAATTTGCTTGGCAGATCAGATTTTTTGTATGTAGCGGACTCTAAACTCGCAACCAAGACAAATATGGACCATATCGCCAAAAATAACGGAAGGTTCATCTCAGTTTTGCCTGCCACACGTAAAGAAGTTGATGCATTCAAAAGCTATGTTGTCGACCACGAACTTGATTGGACT
>JAJYVQ010000094.1 GCA_021791915.1 Actinomycetes bacterium
ATTGTCAACTGTAGCGGAGATCCGATTAATATTGCAATACCAAATAGACCCAATAGAACTAAGGACATAGTTGTAAAAATAACCACCAAATTTCTACGTTTAGAGGTTTCTTTGAAAGATTCAACAGTAACCATCGATATCAACAATGCGGGAAGCAACGTAACGAAATAAGATCCAAATGACCTACTAGCAAAAAAGAATACAAAAGAAGGAAGGAAAAATAGTAACGGTTTAACCCTTCCATAGGCAATAAAAAAGCCAACCAAGATAAAAATAACACTCAATATTTCCAACACAGTGTAAAGAGTAAGAGATCCGCCTCCTAAATTTAAATATAATGACAATCCAACTATGCCCTGACCTGCAGGTACTGCCCGAGCGATAACAGGTTGAAAGATTCCCTCGATCCATCTCGCAGGGTTATCTACGATAAATATTAAATTAGGCAAAATAAACGTTATCGTAGCTATCAAAAAATAGCTTAATAACCTCTTAGATTGCTCTTTCAGACGATCATATCTTGTTCGATCTTCAATAAAAAATGCGAGCATAATTAATGGCAATATCAACCATGCATTTTGCTTTACTGCCATAGCTAAACCCAACCCAACTGGAGAAGCGTAGTTAAGTATTGACCGCTTAGAATCTCTACCGTAAGAGTCCCATCTGTAAGCTGCGATTAATAAAAAAGGCAAAAACAGTGCGTCGGTAACTCCCCCTACTGCATATCCGACATAAACGCTAAAGCTTCCAACAATGATAGATAGAGCTTTCAACTTTTGCGGAAGCATTAGATATAACATGACAATTACAACCACCCAAGCAAAAACATTCAGAATCACTGCGCCTTGGAGATTAACACCTAACCAAATTAAAGGTACATACAGCTCAAAAGCCAAAGCAGGATAGGATAACCTCGACACTACGCCACCATTCAACAAAAATGTATAACTGTTTGGGGCAACATTATACATTTTAAAAGACGGCAACATAGAAGCCAGATAAGGATTGTGAAAATGAACCGCTAAATAACCTGCGTACTGATCAAACGCTAGTTCATCTGTACCGTAACCAGGAACTTGGTAAACTTGCACAAATGACCATACGCACATGACCAACAATGATACGATTAACGCTATAGCGCCAATCCGCTTTAGTAATTTATCGTCGTTGGATATAGAAAGTCCTGATATAAATATCAGAAATAACCCGGTTGCAATCGTTAGAACTGCAATCCCATTAATCCAACTTAATGTAGAGCTGTAATCTGTAATCCTAAGGGACCACAGGATTAAAACAAATCCCGCAACAACCCAAAGAACTCTTGAATAATCGTAAGACTTATAATTGTTTAACTTAATATCTGTTTCAACCAATTACGAAAGGCTAAATTCTTGAACATTACCTACAGCAGAATTACCCACGGCATCCCAGATAGATCCGCCACTTAAGGATAAGTTAATGCTAACAGTGTCCAAAGGAGCGGGTATGACCTTTTCCACCTGCTGACCAATAACATCGACAATTGAAACATTACAACTACCAGGAGGACACTTTAGCGCATAAAGTGTCTGAGAATCGGAGCTTAAAACAATAGAAGTAGCATTAGAACCCACCGAAAAGCTCTCCACTCGCCCTACCCCACTTGCTGGAACTTCATCAATTTTACCGTTAGCTTCGAGCACAAAAAAATCGCCACCATTGGTAGTAGCGGCAACAGATATCGCATCGCTTACCAATGGAATAGAAGTACTTACTAACGCATCTGACGCAGTAGCGATCTCTTGTAAAGCACTAACATTTCCCGCTTTAGTCAAAACATAAATTAATGAACCGTCGGAACTCGACGAAATCGAAAAAACGGGAGCTGAAACTGGAATAGTCTTAACTAGAGCTCCATTACTTCCGTTACGTATTTCGACAGAACCACTGGTTGGCGTAGCGATTCCTACAGCGATAACAGAATTAATTGTCTCGGTAATAGCTACTGCGTTAGAACTCTCTGGTACAGGTGTTCCCAATGCCCCCGTATTTAAATTAATTTGAACTAGAGTTTTATCTCTTGCAGTACCTGCTAACAACCATTGGGTATTATTTGTCATAACTGGTCCAGCACTTGTTAATTGTGCGGGCCCAGAAAAACTCTTAACTGGTTTTACAACTACAGAATTAGTATTAGTACCAGTTGATGAAGTATTACTAGAACATGCTGCCAAGAGCAATCCACATAAACCCACAATTAAAATTAGAGGAAATACCTTAAACTTATTTATCTTCAAATTAATTCTCCGTTTCATAACAATAAACAATTAGATTACGATATGTTAATTATTTTCTAATGATCTGAATCATAATTAACATTGATGCTCAATATAAGTTCATGAGAACAAGATTCTGATTCAAAACACTGATTGACAGTCAGAATTACTTGTTATCAATGTTAGTAAGATACCCTTATGATCACTAGAATTATATCTACCTATATAAAATCTGTAGCTCCGCCAGTAATTTCCGAAACTTAACGCAAACTACTACAAACGCGCCACTGTGCTTCAGTCAGCAATTATTTCTTTCTTTTAGTTCGGTAAAGTACCAATGCACCAGCGACCGCTGTTATGCCTATAATACCAGCTCCTACCTCTTCGCCCAAGAATGGTTTTCCTGTCTGAGGAGAAGTAGCTCCAGATACGCTTCCTGTTGTCGTACTAGTTGTAGCATTTTGTACCAGCAAAGCGAAATCAGGGTCGTTTCCAATGTTAAGATTCACCGCACCACTGACGTTACCAGTAACTGTTTGCCAACTACCTGTATTTGGATTTGCCTCAACTAGGAGGTTGGCAGCTGGTGGTTGTATTGTCGCCCCCGTAAGGCTAAAAATTAACGATGGGTTTAATGCTCCTTCATATGGAGTATTGGTAGTAGTATCATATACTGCAACTCCGAAACAAGCGTAAGCAGAATAACCTACGTATCCAGCATTACCAATCTGCGATGGACTTCCACATGTCGTAACAACGAGTTCATAACTATCGGCAGCTCCATTAAAAGTTTGGGCTGGTACAGTCACAGTAAAAGAAATAGTCGCACTAGTTGTGGTAGTAAGTGTGCCACTTAAGGTTGTCGCGGTGTCATTCGTAGCGATTGAAGTTTCAGCAATCACGTTGCTAAAGCTCATCGGATTTGACGGATTAGGGAGAACACCGTAATTAGCTAAACCCGCAGCTTCGGCACTTCCAAACTGCAATAACAGTAAAGCCATCGTCGCTGCCACTGCAAAAATAGTTGCAAGTATTAATTTTTTCATGCTTTTATCCTTCTCCCTAAATAGCTATTTTGCCTGCTAGTTTTATCTCTCTTGAATGCTTTTATCGTTAATATTAACTGATTACTAGTGATGATTTTATTCTATTTTTTATAAATGTTGCTTCTATTTAATCTTAGTATTTACGTATAGTATAAATCAAGTATAACATATCTAAATATACTTTGTTAAATTATTAATAAATTTAGTAATTATTCTACAAACTTACTTTCAATCTTTCTTTCTTAGTCTCTCTATTCTATATCGGTAATTACTTGATCTCTGAATATATATTTATCGAACTTAGCGCCGATAAATTCGCACAATCCTTGAGTTTTTATCTAAGACTGCTTACCAGCTTCAGAATCTAATTTAAAGTTTATCATAATTATATTTTTTTGTCAAGCTTTTTTAATAAATTTACTAAAATTCGTCTTTTAAGCAGTCTTATGGGTAAACTTACCATACTTTAGATACCCCCCAATGCCAGAATAATAATTTATACTGCAACAATAATTTAGTAGCGTTTGAATCTCCCATACTATTAGATTCTCACTATTATGTTCTCGTACGGACATATATGCTGCTGGTGCTGGTAGGGTTAAATAAATATTACTTGGATTAAATAAAATTGTTTAATTTATCACAGATTGTGAATCGAGCATAAATGAAAATTATATGTTCAATTGGAATTAAACATATAAAAACTCATAAATATATTCAATGTACTTGTAGAGATACTTCTTTTAATTACATCGAGACCAGAAGCTAACTTTAGCTTGCCTAAATACAGTTAACTATAAGCGATATCGGTTGAAATGTTATTCGATTCATACGGTTGCTTAATGGGTAGTTACTTCTCTAAAAGTCATCTTTTAAATTACCAAGTTTCCTACCAGTAAGTATAATTTATTCTTCGAGTTCTTGTGATCCCTCGGAGTGAATATATTCGGCCCAAGCAGCCTGAGCTTCGGTTTCTGGAGTAAACCCTGTATCTGCTATCGAAAAGTTGCCTATATAGTTTCCATCGTTATCGTAAGCATGATCTCCGAAAGCCTCTTGGTATTCCGCCGCAACGTCTCCACCTTCTGCTGCTTGTTTCACAGACAGACTAATACGTCGACGAGCTAAGTCAATTTCTATTATTTTGACCCACAGTTCTTCACCAAGTTGTACTACTTGACTTGCATTTTCCACGTGATGAGTGGCAATTTCCGAGATATGGGAAAGTCCCTCAATTCCATCGCCCACCTGAATAAATACGCCAAATTGAACGATTTTGGTAATTCTACCATACACCAACTCCCCAACCTTATGGGCATCGGCAAACTCCTTCCACGGGTCCTTTTGGGTCGCTTTTACTGACAAAGATATCCGCTTTTGGTCCATATCTATATCCAAAACCTGTACTTTAACTTTATCTCCAACAGAAACTACTGAAGACGGGTGATCTATATGCTTCCATGAAAGTTCGGAAACATGTACAAGTCCATCCATTCCACCGATGTCAACGAATGCACCAAATGTTACGACCGATGAAACTATGCCTTCTCTTTCTTCGCCAGGTTTCAAATTGATTAAAAATTCTTCTCTTTGTTCTGCCTGAGATTCCTCTAGGTAGGCTCGCCTCGAAAGAACCACGTTACTACGGCTTCGATTCAATTCAATTATTTTGGCGTCTATCACAGTATTCATGAATGGTGAAAGATCCCTTACCTTACGCAAATCGATTAGCGACGCAGGCAAGAATCCACGCAAGCCGATATCTACAATAAGTCCTCCTTTTACTATTTCAATAATTTCACCACGGACAGTTCCGTTGGCTTCTTTAATTGCCTCAACAGTTTTCCAAGCCTTTTCATATTGAGCTCGTTTTTTCGAGAGTACTAATCGTCCTTCTTTATCTTCTGCCTGCAAAACTACGGCTTCAATTTCATCTCCAACAGAAGCTACCTCGGTTGCGCTTGATACATTTCTAATTGATATTTCCTTTAGGGGTATGACTCCTTCAGACTTGTATCCCACGTCCACTAGAACTTCCTCTTTATCGACGCTAACAACGGTTCCATGAACTAAATCGCCGTCTTTGATGATAACAACGGAGTTCTCAAGTGCTTGTTTAAGTCCTTCCTCACCAAGATTATCTTCAGTAATTGCTCGTGGAATATACTTTCCGCTCTCGTCAAACTTACCCATTTTGGATTCCAGATCCAGTACATTCAGTACTACTTCGGTCATATGAAATTAAACTTTCCTTTTTTGTTGTGATTAAACTGATTCTTTGTTAATTGATTCTAACTTGAATGTTTATTAATTCCTGTAAATGTGA
This sequence comes from Actinomycetes bacterium, assembly GCA_021791915.1. Classification (GTDB taxonomy): domain Bacteria; phylum Actinomycetota; class Acidimicrobiia; order Acidimicrobiales; family JABEUL01; genus JAJZNL01. The sequence goes on from JAJYVQ010000094.1 coordinate 5,631, forward strand.
TACGCTCAACAATATTGTTAAGCAACCAATGCACACAATTAAGACCTAGCCTTATAGGCTCAATCTGCAAATTATCAAATATTCAAATATTCTTGTATTTTATATTTACAGAAATCGATAAACGCAAGTAAACTACCAGTTTACCATCTATATTGTGTCTGTTGTCAAAGTATGTCAACTGTACTTAGTGAAGCACTTCAGCACTTTGTAACAAGCTTCGATGGATAGTTTAAAACCTTAGAGTTTCTTCAAAATCTAGTTTCATTGTGGAAAATTAAGAATAGTTTTTTTACTTTTAATTATTAACATTTAAGGGTACATAAGCGTTAGCAATTTTGAAACTTTTTTAACAAAGGTTTCAATCTAATAGTTTTTCATTTGTCCGCCCAGGATTTACCACAGCTTAAATGAATTTTTAAAGGAATGCCGATGTCGCTAACTCCTTCCATCTGTTGAAGTACTAGGTCGGACACTTCATCTATGCAACTTAAGTCTGACTCAATTATTAGTTCATCATGAACTTGAAGAACCAACTCTGCTTTAAGATTATTTCGCCGGATTGCCTCCCTTACTCTAATTATGGCCAGTTTAAATAAATCAGCTGCACTACCTTGAATAATTGAGTTAGTTGCCTGACGTTCCACAGCATGGCGTTGCATGTGATCCAGCTTCTTTAAGTCTCCAAAATATCTCTTTCGCCCTAGAATTGTAGTTGTATAGCCACAGTCTTTTACTTCTTGTATCGAAGATTCTATAAATTCTTTAAGCTTTGGAAAACTGGCAAAATATTTGTCCAATATATCCTTTGCCTCTGAAATTGAAATATTTAATCTTTCAGAAAGCCCGTAGGCTTCCATTCCGTATACTAATCCGTAAGATACCATCTTGGAAATATTTCTCATGTTTTTATCAACATTTTCTACATCAATTCCAAACACGACAGAAGCAACAAAGCTGTGAATATCTTGTTGTTCACTAAATGCAGTCAACATATTTTCATCCTTTGAATAGTAAGCCAATATCCTTAATTCAATCTGGTCATAGTCCGCTAGGATAAATTTGCAATTCTCATTTGCTACAAATACTTGCCTAAACCTTTGGCCTAAATCCGTTCTTACAGGGATATTGTGTAAGTTGGGATTTTCTGATGTAATACGTCCAGTTCGAGCGGCAATCAAAGAAAATGATGCATGAATTCGATTGTCGCTTTCGACAGTTTTCAACAAAGATGCTCCGTATGTAGTGCGCAACTTTTCAACTTCGCGAAACTGTAAAGTTAAATCTACTACAGGATGAATTCCTCGTAATTTCTCCAAAGTAGCAGCACTAGTAGACCGACCGGTTTTAGTTTTTTTTGATGATAGTAGCCCAATCTCGTCATATAGCACTGTTGATAGTTGTTTCGGTGAGCCTATGTTAAACTCATGACCAACAGCTTCATATATTGACTTGGAAAGAGTTTTACTCATATCTTCTAACTCTAAAATAATCGTTTTCAGTCGATGACTGTCGACGCCGATCCCCAAAATCTCCATTCGACATAAGCAATCAGAAACCGGCATTTCAATATTTTTCATTAGTTCAAATTCTTCCAAGGCAATCAGCTTTTGAGTAAGAATCTGATAAACCACAATTAAATTTTTAAACATTGAAGTAACAAATTGAACAATGTCAAAGCCGCTGTTATAGCCATTACCAGCATCACTGTTAGTATTCTTTAGGTCTAGTGTATTGTAATTAGTAGAATCTGATCTTTTTGCAAGTAATGACTTAGGCGATTGACCCGAAATTAAATATTCGGCCAAATCTTCAAGCGACAGTTTAGATAATTCTGGATCCACCAAGTACGCTGCGATCGCTACATCAAATTCAGTCTCACCCTCAAAAGAAGTGTACAGATTGATGCTGCGAATAACTTCTTTTACCGAATAACCGACAATTTTACACGTTTGCAAAACACTCACTAATTCGACAACCTGCCCATCATTCATTGAGTCAAAATCTATAATGCAACTTTTAAAGCTCAGATTTATATCAGGTAAATCTAAACTGCCCATTTGAAAAGATGACAAATCAACAAGCGCTACACTATCAAATTTAGATCTACCAGGCTCCGCCAAATATTTGCTGACAACTCCAATTACACGGTTTTGTTCTTGCACTTGTTCTAAAAGATCTATAAATTCATCTTCTTTTACGAAGTCAAAGGCCAATAAAGGATAGGAAACGTTGGGAAGAGTGGCTGAATCTCGAAACGTTGCAGAAACCTCATAGCCTTGAGTATTTTTTTGCCCATCTGAAACATTTTTGGATTTGATTTCTATCTTTAGCTCATCTGCAATGACATCTGTTTTTGGTGCCAAAGAAACTTCGTTGTCGTTACTTAAGTCAGTTTTATCACTAAAGTTATTTTCATCAGGAGTTCTTATGCCGTCACTTTTAGATACTTCTTCTACTACAAAGTGTTCTTCTGGTAGGGCCGTTGAAAAATGTTTGATTAAAACTTGTTTTAATCTTGACCAACTCTGAACTATTTCAAGATCGCCAAAAAATTGATCTAACTTGGATCGATTCGTTAATTTTTTAAAGTTGCCATCTAGATCTAGTTCAATACTTAAATCTTTTTTAAGATGCACAAGTTCATAAATATTGTAAATTCTAGTTTTTGCCTCAGTAAAAGATTCGGCAACTGCAGGTTTTAATCTATGCAAATTCTCATAAATCTCATCTAGGGTCTTATATTGACTGACAATAGTCGCAGCAGTCTTCTCTCCTACCTTTTTTACACCGGGTAAGTTGTCAGAAGGGTCTCCCCTTAAAGTTGCATACAAAGGGTAGTCTTTAGGATAGACACCTGTTTTTTCAAATACTGCCTGTTCATCAAAAAGTGAAGTCTGTGTAATTCCTTTAACTGGATACAAAAGTTTAATATTTGGATCTTTAATTAATTGGAAAATATCGCGATCTCCAGAAACCAATATCGTTTCTCCCCCTCTTTCTGTGACTTTGGAACTTACTGTAGCTAGAATATCGTCGGCTTCAAAACCAGAAATCTCATAAATCGGAATATCCATCAGAATAAGAAATTCTTTAATATAAAGAAGCTGCGAAATCAGCGATTCAGGTGTGTCAGGTCTTCCCCCTTTGTAATCATCAATGAGCTTATGCCGAAAAGTATCTTCAGGCAAGTCAAAGGCAACTACTACCTGATCTGGTACAAATTTATCGATAACTGAAGTGAGCATATTAACAAATCCGTGAATAGCACCCGTTTCTTCTCCTTGTCGATTTGAAAGCCCAGACTTTGCGAATGCAAAATAAGCTCTAAAAATCATTGAATTTCCATCGACTGCTATAACTTTCATGTATCTAATGCTACGACATTTGCAGTTAAGTATTTATAAATTACATATTTAAAGTAAAGTCGTAATTCGACTAATATTTATTATGTGTCTTCTGGCTTTCACCCTTCAATTGAACAATATTTGGAGACCTTATACGATTTAAATGAGGACGGAGACACGATCATTCAAGCCAGACTTGCCGAACGCCTTAAACATTCAGCTCCTACAGTTTCAGCTGTGGTTAAAAAATTAGAACAAGAGGGTGATATCGTTAAGAC
>JAJYVQ010000095.1 GCA_021791915.1 Actinomycetes bacterium
GGGTTTGTTGTAGCTAGTTTTAACGGTGGTTTTTCTTGGACAAAATTGCAGACCGTACCGCAAAATTTGCCTGAAATTAATTCAATTTCATGTTACAACATGTATGATTGTGTCGGAGTTTCCACTAACCATATTTTGATTTCAAAAGACGAAGGTCGTAGTTGGGCTAAGACGTTACCTCCTAAAGGAGTTACGGGGCTCACTTCAATTTCGTGTCCTAGTTTTGACTTGTGCTATGCTCTTGGGGGGATCGGTTCGGGGTTAAACGGAATAGTTGCTACGGGTTCTAATGTTGTAATTGCTACCGATAATGGAGGGTTAAATTGGACAATTGTAGGTGACTTGCCAAATAGTCTAAACCCAATTCGAATTAGGTGTATCTCTTCAAAAATCTGTTATGTTGTCGGCTATGTTCAATCAGACAACTCATCTAATTCGGTGGGAGGAATATTTATTACTTATAACGGAGCTAAATCTTGGAATAGTCAAGCTGTACCTGCACAGGTTAGTGGGATTCAAGACATAAGTTGTATTGCAGTAAATCAGTGTTGGGCAGTTGGAGGTGCTACGCAGGCAGGAAGTAATCAACCCGGTAATTTTGTTAAAGGATTTATTCTATCTAATCATTAAACATTAGTTGGTATATCTTTTTCTCACGGTGATTTAAACTTTTTGAATTTTTACTTGCCAGGTACTTGGTCCAGACATTAAGTACTCCCATTCAAACTGATCGGGATATTCGGCCTTAAACTGATAGTAAAGTGGTTTGGGGTCGTGGTCGTTAACCAACAGAAACTGTTGACCTGTTTTTAGTTGTTCAAATCTTGAAAAGATCGATTCGTGCCTTGAAGCTGGTGCCATTGTGCGGACATCAAGGCGATTATCGGTTAAACTGCTACTATATTCTGAAATAAACTTGTGCATCTGATGCAGTATGTCTCCAAATTCAATTGAACTATCTTTTGACATTTCAGTTACAATGAAGTCGTTTTCTTTGCTTGCGTGTAGTTCAAACAATACACTTAGATCATAGCAAGTAGCGATTAGTTCTATATCTGATACTTTTTTGAGAGATTTGGTTGTGAGTCTGCCTATGAGGTTTTCAAATAGACGATGTTCTTCTAACATTGAAGATATTAGATCTATTAATCTTTGAATTCCATTCGCAACTGGGTATAAATACAGTTCCTCGGCTTTTGCATGTGGCTTGAGTTCGAAGTTTAAAAATTCGATAATATGTTCTATCGTATCAGTATACTTTTCGTTTGAAGGATTTACAGAAGTATCAGAACTTTCTGGAAGTTCGTCATCTCTACAAGATATAATGTTGTTACTTTTGTCTTGATCAGGGATACCATTTTTCATTAGGTCTTCGGTTAATCCTTTTAGTTTGGTTGTCATCTGTAGATGATGGGCTTTAATTGCATCTGCAATTTCAGCATTTGATGGTGACATTTCGGTCCTCCTATTGCTATGAATGTACTTTTTTGAATTATTTTAGCATTAAAAAACGAAAAAAGTTGTATTTATGAAAAAAATCGTATAAAATAGTTTTAAGATGAAAACTGTTGAGATTAACAAGTTCAAAAAGGAATTCATGGATAACAGTGAGTTGTCCGTTCACAAAGCACTATCCAGTGTCAAACGAGCTAGAATTTTGGAGCTTATATCTACTGCGCCAAAGCCTCTGTCAGCTGAAGATATATCTGATGCTTTAAAAATCCACGTCAATACCGTGCGGTCACATTTATCGATACTCGTGGAAGCTGACCTTATAGATCAGTTAACGCTCCAGGAAAGTAGACCAGGTCGTCCTACAGTGAGTTATGTAAGTAAAAAAGAGGAACCAGACTTGCCTTCGAGCTATGGACTCCTAACATCGGTACTAATTAGCGAATTGGCTACAAAGCCTTACGGCAAAGAATTTGCTTTGAATGCGGGCAAACAGTGGGGTAAATATTTTACGCCTCAAGTAAAACCAGGCACTGTGGTCGACAGTGAAAGAGAAGTCCAAGTTTTAACTGATGTTTTAAATAAGCTCGGCTTCGAACCTTCGATTAATGATGAAGTTGCAGATATCGACTCGTCTGCTAGGAATGACGATAAAACCTCCGATGATTTAGTAGGTGTAATTTCAGTTACAGAAAGCATCAACTCCTATAAAAGTGGATCTACAAGAAACAGACAAAAGGTAATTACTCTCAAGAGATGTCCGTTTAAGAAGGCAGCACAAGAAAATTCCGATATTGTTTGTAGAATTCATTTGGGAATAGTTAATGGTGTATTGGAAAATTTAGGCATTAACCCTGTTGGGACTCAGCTGACTCCTTTTGTCGGTCCTTCGGAATGTATTTTGGAATTAAATGATACTTTAAGTACAGAAATTGATTATAAAGAGCCTAACAAGTCGGTAATTAAATACACTTCTGATTCGTCAAACGATATAAAGTGGGCACTTAAGAAAAAAGACCCAAGAAAAAAATCAAGCAGTAATACTAAGATAAGGAGAATTAAAAAAATGGAACCATTTGAACTAGATGTGAGACCGATACTGGCAAAAGGTGAAGAACCTTTTGGATTAATTATGGAGACTGTTTCAACATTGGAAGAAAATCAGGACCTGATTCTCTATGCGCCATTTGATCCTATACCTCTTGAAGGTGTAATGACAGAAAAAGGTTATGACTTTGAGTCAGATCCAGTTGGAGGTGGTGATTTCAAGGTACGGTTTTTCAAACCATGAACCCATCAGGAAACTTTAATTTATCTGAGTCTGTTTCTGTCAATCCTATAGGCGGTACTGCTACATCACGAACGCCACCACCACACGTACCGTTAATGTTTTTATTTTCTTCCATTATATTTTTTGGGGTTGGGGGAATTGTTACCTTTTTCTATGCTTCCTTTTTAATTCACGATCCAACTGACGATAAGTCTGTCGCTGACGTTCATCTGTATCTACTCGGATTCATAACAATGGGAATTTTAGGTGCCTTGCATCAGTTCAGTCCCGTAATTACTTTAGAAAAACTGTACTCGATTAAGCTCGCTTATTTTACTTATGGATTATATATAATTGGTATCATTCTATTGCCCTTAGGACTGATTCTCGGCTCAGAAGCTTTAACTGCTTTTGGAGGTGCTAGCTTGGGGACAAGTATTGTGACTGTAATAGTTAATCTTTCAAGACCGTTGCTTAAAGGGAAAAAAAGTGTATCTCGATTAGGTCTACGTATTTCAATCACCTATCTTCTTATTACTGCGTGTTTTGGGGTAACATTTGCTTCAACTCACAACAGTTTTTCACCGCCGACCCATCTGGTTTTGGCTCATGCTTCTTTCGGCTTGATTGGATGGGCCGGCATCTCCTATATTGCAGTATCCGAAAGACTTTGGCCTATGTTCCTTTTGTCCCACGTAAATCAGGCAAAATACGGTAAGTTGGCAATTTATTTTGTAGCTATCGGAGAACTTATTTTAGCAGTAGGGTTAATTATTTCAAATGAGTTAATTGCAGTGGCTGGAGGTTTGGTTATTGGTCTTGGTATTTTAAGCCACTTAGCTTCACTGCTGAACTATATTAAACATAGACATAGAAAATTAGAGTTATTACACGGTTATATATTTACTTCTGTAATTTGTCTAATCACTTCTGCAGTGATGGGCATATTAGCAGTGACCTTAAATATTAGTTGGAGCTACAAAGAAAAACTGTCGCTTTTAACAGTAGTATTTCTGTTTGGCTGGTTGGCAACGGCTCTAATAGGGCATCTGCACAAGATTATACCTTTCATCATCTGGGGAGTACTGCGCAAACATGGAGTCACTAAGTTAAAGAACAAAAAACCGGTAATGTTTTCAAACCTATATTTGGCAAACATTGCAAAATTGAGCCTCGTATTTGTAATAAGCAGCTTTGTTTGTTTTGCGATCGGTATTTTACAAGGAAGTGTTGATATAGTTAAAGTTGCTGGAATCTTTATTTTCGCATCTGCACTAACAGGTTTCGCAAACTTAAGTATCACGCCAATAGTTTTATTTTTGAGAAATAGGGGCAGTAAAACCACTCACGGCTTTGATGTTTCCAACAGATTGCCCAACGTAACTTCAGTTGAAAAAATATAGAGTTAAAGGAGTTAAATATGAAGATAAAGTTTTCAAAGAGAGACGAGAATGAAGAATCGAATTCAGTTACTGGTTACAAGTCCGATAAAGAGATTATCAGAATTGCAAAAGAGGCACTTTCAGAAATTATAGATCCTGAACTGGGAATTGATATTATCTCCCTGGGTCTAGTTTATGATATTTACTTAGAATCAACCAAAGTGGAATCACAGAAGTTGTCGGAAACTACGGAGTTGGAAACATTGGTAGTGGACATGACCTTAACCACTCCAGGATGTCCGGTATCAGAGAGTCTACCGTCACAGGCACGTGACTATTTGAGCGAAATTCTTGGTCCGCAGATAAACGTAAAAATGAATATAGTCTGGGATCCGCCATGGACACCTGAAAAAATGGACTTTACAATTGCAAGAGCTATGGGATTGCTTTAATTGATTTCTAATAGGTAGGGTGCTTGATGCTTTAAAAAAGTAATAAAAATTTGTGCGATCAAGTTATGATATTAGTGGAATACAAAGTGGTGTTAAGCAAAGATCTAAGCCAACTTAACTTAAGTTTATGTAATATTTTCAAGATTTAGTAATCGGATATTGGTAGTATCAGTTTAAATTAGATAAATTAGGTAGATTTTTTTGTGTTGAGATAAGCTTTTGAAATTCATAAAACAATGGAGTTCTCTGGTCGTAGTAATTTAACAAATTTTGAGTACCGCTTGGTCTTGGGTTATACGAGGCAAAATTGTTAGTATAAAACGGTACTACTCCTGTTGCTCTTATATATCTGGCGTAATCAATTAAGAATTGGGCCCACTTTAAGTTAGTCTCTGAGTTTAATTGGTTATTTGTAAGATTTTTTGTTGTAGAATCCCAAGCTTCGGTTATCCAAACGGACTTTCCCCCGTTACCGTAAGTGTGGAGGAATTGAGCCGTGTTTTCAAATGCAGTAGCAGTATATATATCAAATCCAATGTAGTCGAGTCCCTTAAGCCGAATAGCACTTTGCATAATTTCAGAATCGACCTTACCTGATATTGTTCCGTTATACATATCACCTGAAACTGCAATGCCCACTTTTGTATTTGGCGATACTGATTTAACTGCGGCAATTAACTTAGACAAAAGAGATATCCACTGAGTGGGTTGTGAAACAATCTTATCGGCTGCACTCGACGTATCTCTTGTTAACCCTGCAATCATAGGAACATACCATGGAGGTTCTTTAATAACCGTATAATATGCAGGGTGAAACAGCTTTGCTAAAGTAGTTACTCTGTTAATCCATTCGGTTTCAAACTGATCCCAGGGTTGTTTATGATGACGGTAATATTCGGCGCTTGCATCGGCTAACATAAGCGTTTTATTGGAGTCGGAAATTTCTTTTGTAACAGTTTTATTTTCTGTAATTATATTTGGTAAGCCAATTAACCAAGGATCAAACCCCATATGAATCGTAACTCCTGTAGCGCCAGTTTGTTCTATCATTTTTAGATTTTCATTAACTACCGACATTGTAGTTCCATTATTTTCAACATTGTCATAACTGTCAGACAATAGAGCTGGATAAACTAATACATTGTACTGTTTAAGATTTGAAAAGTTCTTTGAGTAAGAATCCATCCAGTTAATAGTAATTGCATTAGAAGCAGGATTAGAGATCTCAGTTGTACCAGATTGAGCTTGGGGATTATTTTGAGCAGAGCACTGGGTAACTATCATCTGAAGTAATAATAAAATTAAAATTACTCTCATTTTAGGAAGTGTTTTTAAACGAAATAACTTGTCAAACATTTCTGCCCAATTTTGTTTCATTGATTTGTAAAAATTACGATTTATTAATTTGTCGTTTAGTATCCCACTCTGGATATCTGGTTTAGCTAAAGTTTTAGATAACTGTGAAAAGTTTACTATAGGCAAACATTAATTTCAGGTAGGTTCTTTTGGCAAGGTACGTTTGAGGGTTTTGTAGCTCGTCAAATCTGCCACACTATTTTTTTCACCCAAAGTTCTTAGCTTGGAAAAATTTAAATTTTTCGGAAATAAAGAAATAATACAACATACCAATTAGTACCGATCCCAAGAGACTACTGAAAATCACCCACAGTATGTTGTAAAGAACGTTATTTTTTGGAAAGTGATCAATGGGTGAATCAAAAGTTACCACCTGTTGGAATGTCGGTCTGTTTTGCCAAACCATATTAGGTGCCACTGCAATTCCAATTGCAATATAGGAAATTGAGTCGAAATTCGGCATAGTTTGATGCGCAGTCGAACTCAGTGTGTCTGAGGTCCACTTTGATATGTCTGAAGTATTATTTATGGCAGTTAGTTGTGAATATGTTTGATTGAAAGCATTTAGTAGCGCCTGTTTACAGCTAGACAGGCTTCCGTAGCAAACCTTGTTCGTAACTGAAGTTGGAAAGGGTGCTCCAACAGGTTGGTTGTTCAATTGACGAAGTATCTTCCAAACCATTCCCTCATATCCTCCTCCATAAGAGTCGCCTTGTTTAGTACCGTCTCCGTTGGGAGAAGAAACAAAAGGAAGAGGTAAAATATTGTAAGCACTGGGTATACCATCGTAGGTTGAGGTACCTCCTCCAGCTAATATCGGATTGAAGATGTTTGTAACTAAAAGAGGGTAGAATTGATCCCAAATTGCTATTGCGGGAGCATTTTTATATTGTGAATTGACTTGCAGTCCTCCTGTTGGATTAGATACAGATGCGGGTGAGGTAATGTCCAGTTGCCTAAGCCCTCCTTCAGATATCCAAGTTCCCACGATTTTTAGCATTGTTTGGATAGTGGACGGAATATTTTTCCCCAGTGATTTAACTACTTCTTGATATAGGCCTGTTGCACTCATATCCGTTAAGCCACCAGTTTCTACAGCTTGAATCACATTGGCCCTTGTTAATTTATAATTATGGTTTTTTAAAATTTTGCTTAGGGCATTGCTCAAAAGTTGAGATCTATAAACGGGTCCGTGGCTGTAGTCATTATCGGCAGCTGAAAAATCCGTGGCAGATGCGTTATTCCAATTTATAATGATTCCATTTTTAGGGTTGATTTCTTGTGGGTGCTGCTTGGCAGATAAATATCCTCGCCACTCTGCTACACCGGTTCCCCATGTTGGAAGATTTGGATTGACCCCTTTAGCTCTAAGAGGTAGTAGTCCTCCAGAATAGTATGCAATGTTAGATGAGTCTATGTAATACCAGTTCAAACTCCAAGGACATGTTTCTGCTCCTAAAAGCCATGTATTTACGGAGTAAGTCTCGTTGGGATTTTCCCATCTAACCAAACCCAGTAGTGCTAGTTGTTCGTTGTTGTCCGAGGCCCGCTGTAAAGATATAGCTACTGGCTTACCATCAACTGTCGTATATCCTTGGACAACACCGTGTACGGTGGTGTATATGTTTCTGACTAAATTAAACGAAGATCCAGGGGATATTATTGTAGGTTTAAGGTCTTCTGAAGATACAAATAATTTCATTTTGACACATCTGTTGTTAAAAATATACCACTGAGAGTTTGCAGCTACAGTTCCTCCTTTGGGATTGCACAGTAGCTCGACTCTCTGATCTTCGTCGTCAGCACCAGATGAGGTACCAGACCATGCAAAGTTGTTACCTCGCCCAAATAAGATTGCAAAATTCATTCCAGCAAGAGATACTCCTGAAGCTGCTATATCAGGCCCATGAAGATCTTCTTGCATAAATACAGTCGGGGAGTAGTAGCCGATTTGAGGACCGAATACTGCTATCGGGTGACCCGATACAGTGTACTTTCCAGCTACTAAGACTGCATTGGACGTATTTTTTTGTAATAGCAGACTTTGATGTAACATAGAAAGTATTTGTTTCCCAGTTTGTGTAGGCGGTGCATCTGAACAGCCAGGGGATTCATCGGCTATTTGATAACTAAGAGGTGAGGCGGCATTGTCTGGCATAGCGGTCAGACTTGTATTCACTTTAGCTGGGACCAACATATATGGGAAAGGTTTGATCACGGTAACAGGAGTATTAGGGTCATTTTGGTCTTTAAAACTTTTGAATGCGCTATTGCCTCCCTGTGTTCCAAGCAGATTTTTTAAATAGTCCAGCAATGCAGCGTTCTGAACTTCACCACCACCACCTTCGCCGTCCTGAGCGCTGATTATATCCAAAATTGCAATTATATCGCCCTTGGACCAAAGTTTTGGTTTTTGATTTAGAAGAGAGTATTCAATTGGAAGCCTAGAGTGGATATCTTGAAGATCGTATTTAATCCTGGAATTTATACCGGCTACAAAGCTGTTAATCAAATTGTAAGTCTCAACTCCTGTAGGTCCTTCGGACTTTAAGTCATTTATCATCTTTGTCATCTGAGCGGGGCTGTAACCAGTTTGAGATATCTGCGCATAGTCCATCTGTTCAAATGTACAAGATGGACCCGCCAGGGATGCCAAGGTACCTGAACCCAAATGTCTTAGCACGTCCATGGCAAATAACTTGTCCTGAGCTGCTGCGTATCCTGCTCCCCAAGCGGTTGCATCGTCAGTTTTGCCATATATAAACGGTATATCGTACTTGTTTCGGTAAATGTATACCGGTACTTCGCCACTTGGTTTTTCAATTGAAGTAACCTGTGACTTGTCGATTCCCACGGATTCTGGATTGTAATATTGGCTAATTTTTGAATCAGTCAAAGTTGAATAACCCGTTGCTAAAGCGGCATATTGACCAGCCTGATCTATAGCAGTTGATGTTGCTTTAGAAGTTGCCGTTACTAGGGCGTTTTCTCCAGGTGGCGATATCGCATTTACTGTACCTGTACTAGTTATAGACGGTTGTGCCCACGACGGAATTTGACTGAATAAAGAGTTGGGAGCTATCGCATCTGTTGAATTGATACCGATACTTATCAACAGCATTACAGTAAATGC
>JAJYVQ010000004.1 GCA_021791915.1 Actinomycetes bacterium
GAACGGATACTGACATACAGACCGACGTTCAAAAATCTAAACCATATTACTAGTTTTTTGGTGTAAATATGAGTATAAATAATAGTTGAACTTTAAAATGAACTCAAATTAAAAACCTCAGCTAATAGGATGTACAATTCAGATTGCAATTGATGGAGCTCATCTGGAACTGTCGATAATTTCGTGCTAAAATTTTGGTTGGAATCTAGGCTTTTAAATTATACTTTCACAATATTAATGAAGAAATTATTCTTTAAATTTTTAAGGTAAAAGTTAGATACAAAATATCAAACCTTACGAATCAATAGTTATGAATTTCTAAAAACTAAATGATAAATTTTTTGTCTTCGCAAAAACGTATTTTAAAGCGACTGAAAAAGATACTGCTTCCTAAAATAGTTGGATGTTTGTTAATAGCTGCTGTGATTATGCTGTCGGTAAACTCGGTATCAATTCTAAATGGTGGATCTTTTTTGAAGGATAACAGTTACGGTTTGGCAGGCGCATCACTTGCGATAAAACAACCTGTATTAATTGGTAAATCGCTCAGGATCGGACATTTGGGTCCGATAGACTCAATCTTTCCTGACGGTAAACAGGTTATTGACCAAAGTAAGTCGGCTTTGGCTACTCAATTTCCAAAACCTCAGTCAGTATTATCACAAACTAGTACTTCAGTGTCAAAATTAGAGTCTTTAGCTGAAACTTCGGGATCAACACCTTCTCAAACATTCTACTGGCCCTACTATGACTCATATGGTTTCTACGGTAATGCTGTCGACTCAATTGAAGTTGGCAATATCCAGTCCGTATCGGCAACTGTAACAGTAGAAGTTATAAACTCGGGAAATGTGGTTAACTCATGGACTGGAACTATCGTGGCAAACTCAAGTCAGGTTGTCAATTTTACAAATTCTTCAGGTTCTGAAGTTTACTTAACCGCAAGTGTACCCGTAGTAGCAACATTGGTTGCAAAGACTTCGACAAACTTAAACGAACTACCGGGAATTCAGAATCTGTCAACTGCATTATACTGGCCATACTTCGACTCTAAAGAAAGCCTAAACTCTGATTCAAGTTACCTTATAGTGTCAAATCCAATTCAAAACAACAAATCTGCCGACATTTCGGTAAGTTACGGACCAAATTTTTCTCAAAACTCAATACCCGCTGGATCCAATGTACAACTGAATCTGAATGACTTCACTGGAGGACCGATCACCCTAGTGTCGGACACTCCAATAGATGCTGTAGAACTTTCTGTGAACGCAGGAACATTGGGACAGCTGTCCGTAGATCAACAACCTGGTTTTACCCAAAGTTATACTAATCTTTATTGGCCCTACTTAGACAGTGTTGATGCAAACTCTAACGGAGAATATATCAGAGTCGCAAACATCAATCCAACACAACAGAGCGGAAGCTTTACACTAACTATCGGTCAGACAACTTTTACTTCTTCAACATTAAACTACGGTCAAACCGAAACAGCTTACATTCCTGGAATTAAAAACGGTCCAGTAATCTTTAACGGAACGATTGGGTTAATAGCCAGTTTGCATGAATCTGTCGGAGACAGCGTAACTGACCTTGACGGGTTGCCACTGTTATCTAATTTATATTGGGCAACGACCAACAGTCAGTACACCCCAAATAACAGTGGCGAAGTAATATTTATAGGTAATACTTCAACCACTCCAGCAACAGTTGTGCTGCAAATAGGATCTTCAGGAACTCAAAATATTACGATAGGAGCGAATTCAACTAACTCAATATCTGTTAATTCAACTACCGCAGGACCAATTGAGTTAACTTCTGATATTCCGATTGTTGCAACTACAAGATCAGACATCGGACCACCGCCCCCCACAATTACTGCTGTCACTCCACCTTCTGGAAACATTACGGGGGGTACTACAGTGTCAATAGTGGGTACAAATTTCATAGGAAATGCTTCGGTGATCTTGGGGTCCTCAGAAGCAACAGGAGTTTCCGTGGTTAGCTCAACTTTAATTACCGCAAAAGTTCCTAAAAACAGTCCCGGTTGGACTTCACTTACGGTTGAAACCGTTGCTGGATCAGCAACTTTAACTAGTGCTTTCAATTACATTTACCCTTCGGACATATTTACGTCTGGTTCTTCGGGATATGACGTTTCATGGCCCCAGTGTCCGACTTCAAGTGATACCAATCCGCTGTTTTTCCCCCCTCAAAACTTTACAATAATAGGTTCTGACAATGGAGCTCCATTTACCGACAATTCGTGTTTAAACTATGAAGTCTCCTTCGCAGGATCTAACTTTGGTCTTTATGCAGTAATTTTTTGGCAACCTTCGGATACTCCAGTTGCAGGACCTGAAAACTGTGCTACATCCTCAAATGTAACTGACTGTCAGGCCTATAATTACGGATACATGGCCGCAGAACACGCATTCAGCTACGCATTGAGTCAAGGTGTTGCCTCTTCAAGCTGGTGGCTAGATATCGAAGGTGCAGCAAGTAGCTCTAACCCGCTGTGGACAACTGATTACAGCGGTAACGATCAAGCAATTCAGGGTGCATTGGATTTCTTTTCTTCTCAAACTGTTCCTGGAATTCCCGGACAACTTGAGAAAGTAGGGATCTATGCATCACCATGTACTTGGCCACAGATTGCGGGAGGTTACGATGAAAGCAGCGGTTGTAATAACTATGTAGGTTACAGTCCAGATGTTCCAGCTTGGATAGCTGATTGGAACAGCCCGAGCTCACCGCAAATCTACTGCAACTCAAACTTAGATTTTACTTCCGGCGGAACAGCGATGGTGCAGTACAGCGATAACGCCAACAATTTAAATATTGACGGCGACTATGCATGCTAGTTTAACTCTGTTAGCTGCTTTCGGAGCTGGTATAGTTTCTTATCTGTCCCCCTGTATACTACCGTTAATTCCTGCATATATCTCAATAATAAGTTCGTTTGGTATTGATCCAGATTCACCTGAATCGACCCACAAGAATAAACTTCAAATACTGACCCAATCGTTGCTTTTTGTACTTGGTTTTTCGTTAATTTTTATAATATTGGGACTAAGTGCATCTTCATTGGGATCTTTGCTGGATTCTCATCAGCTGATACTAATTAAAGTTTCCGGTGCATTTGTAGCTGTTATGGGAATTTTGCTTATAATTTCACTTACTGGTAAATCCTTACTCTTGTCCAAAGAATATAACTTCAAGTTGAATTTAAAGAAGTTTAAACACTTCGGGTCCGTCGTAGCAGGTGCAGCTTTTGCATTCGGTTGGACACCTTGTATCGGTACTGTTTTAGCTTCTATTCTGGCAATAGCAGCCGACAAAAAAAGTTTAGCAACAGGGGCATTACTTCTCACAAGTTACAGTGCTGGACTAGCGGTACCCTTTATTCTATTTTCCCTGATCTTAGAACAACTCACTGGAGTATTGAATTTTTTTAAAAAGTTTTCCAGACTCCTAGCTTTCTGTGGAGGAATTTTAATGGTAGCGTTGGGTATCCTGATTTTTAGCAACCAACTCACGCTATTAAATTCAACTATTTAAGTTAAATTTAATAATTTGGAAGTAACTTATTCTATTAAAACATTATTTGTATCATAATTGAAATTTGTGAAATAATGTCTTTGAATAGGTCTGTAATTTAATATTGTGATTGGTTACTTGGTCGGTTAAACAAAATATTTTTTAACATTATATAAAATAATGGACTAAAATTTTTATGCACAAATGAATACTGTTATTAATCAGCAATTTTTAGAGTTTTGCAATGCCAACAATAAAATTTTATGAAGTAGCTATTTTATGAAGTAACAGTTGTATGAAGTAACAAAAACGCGGGTGTAGCTCAATGGTAGAGCTCCAGCCTTCCAAGCTGG
This sequence comes from Actinomycetes bacterium, assembly GCA_021791915.1. Taxonomy (GTDB): domain Bacteria; phylum Actinomycetota; class Acidimicrobiia; order Acidimicrobiales; family JABEUL01; genus JAJZNL01. The sequence continues at coordinate 3,891 of JAJYVQ010000004.1, forward strand.
CTATGCGGGTTCGATTCCCGTCACCCGCTCCAAAGTTAGAATCCAACTAACTCCAGTTTGATCGTCTTATCATGAGTTTAGTTGTACCAAAATGCAACTACTAGTTAATCTTAAAAGATTTTTTAAATAACTTATCGAGAGGAACTTAATTCCACCACAACTACTAATTTAAGCCATTTAATGAATCGACACTTCATTATTTTTTGCCGTAACAATCACTCAAGAATCAAAGAATTATGACTAATTGATGCTACTTTGGAAAATTTTTTTTTCTAAAAAATAAATAGCGACTAACGACTAATCAGCTTACACAAAGGTAAAATACATCAAGTGACTCACATCAGCTGGCAATTTGTAGTCTGGTCTAATTCATTAAGTTGATATTTCTTGGGGTTAATTTCATAATTACTCCTTATGTAGCCTTGTATTCCTTGGGTGCTCTGTAGTGTAAAGCACATTTAAGTTTTGCTAAAAGCCTAATAATTAAGCAGTTGAAAGTTAATTAAGCAACTATGATTTAGCTAATATCGCAGTTATTCTATATTTTTTAATTTTTGCTAGACTCATAGCGTCAATTATTTAGCGTATCAAAATAGACCTGCTTACTAAGGGCTCAATGGGTAAATTACCGCATAGCATTTCCTAAACATATTTACTTGGTATATTTAGTTGACACTTTTACGAAACCATATTGTGTTAGGAAATGCTAAAATGACTCATAATTTTTCACACAACGAAATCTGAAAGTACTTATATTAATCCAAGGTTTCGTTGCAGTTCATAATTCATCTTAAAACTACCAACAACTTTAACCAGAATTTCTTTAAAAGATCTGTACTGAAAATGTTGCACTTAAATGACTTAGAACTATTTTTTTACAAGCTGATATAAAATATATAAATGCCAAATAGATTCAAAACAAAAGTTATATACCTTAACGGCTCATGACACTTGTACCACTTAGAGACGTTCAAAATTCAGTGCTATCTCTTGCTGAATCTACTAAAACCGAATCAGTTAATATAATCGATGCTCTAAACCTTTACAGCGCTCAAGATATATTTTCTAAAATAAACATTCCAAGTTTTAACAACTCTCAGATGGATGGATATGCGATAAGGATTACAAAAGATACCCAATTCCCACTGACATTAAAATTAGATGGTACGATTTTTGCCGGTCAGTCTACAAACCGACAAGTTAGCTCAAACAAAGCTATCAGAATCTTTACAGGTGCGAAAGTGCCAAAAGGAACAAATGCTGTTGTCATGCAGGAGTTCTGTACCGTAACTGACAATGGCAACAAAGTTACAGTTCTCAATCCCGTTAATATAGGCGACAACATCAGACCGATCGCAGACGATATTAAAATCGGTCAGCAGATATTGAAAATGGGAGAACTTATAACTCCTACAAAAATAGGTCTGCTTGCAAGCTGTGGTATTCAAAAGTTAAAAATCAACAAAAGATTGTCCGTTGGAGTTTTATCTACCGGAAGCGAATTAACTGATGTGGGTGAAAAACTTTTACCAGCAAAGATTTATGATTCCAACCGATTGACTCTTCTGTCATTATGTAAAAACTTAAACCTAAACGTGATTGATTTCGGAATCGCTTACGACACTATGGACGGGATCATCAAAAACCTAAGTTCGATGTCAAAAAAAGCTGACATAATTATCGTCACTGGTGGAGTCAGCGTAGGGGATGCAGATTTTGTTAAAACAGCTATAAAAAAGCTTTGCCCTAAAAATTCAAAATCTCTTCAGATCGCAATTAAGCCAGCCAAGCCATTTGCATTCGGAAAGAACAGCTCAAGTATTTTTTTTGGATTACCTGGTAATCCAGTTTCGGCTTTGGTGTCCTTTGAGTTACTTGTAAAACCTGTTATCAATAAGATGATGGGAAATCCTAAATATTTGCCCCAATACATCAAGATCAAATCGCTACAGGACTTTGAATATCATGATGACGGTAAAATACACTACTTACGAATTAAGGTTAATAAAGATAAGTTCGGAAACTTAATAGCTTCGCCTGTTAAAAAGCAGGGATCTCACAACTTGTTCTGGTTGGTTAATTCAAATGCTCTTGCCGAAATAAAAAATAAGGCTACAATAAAAAAGGGAGACTACTTTAACGCAATTCAAACTGGAGAAATCCTGTGATTAAAAAAGTTGAGAACTTCCACGATTGTTTCGACTATGTCAAAAAAGCTACCTGTCAGGTGCTAATTTCCTAAGAGAATCAACTTGATCTATACCTACTGGAATTAAAGCTATAACTGGAGTCTTAATTCCATTTTGCACGTAAAGGCTAATTTTTTCCTTACACTCTTCAGGCGATCCATGCAGTACCAATCTGTCTACCAAACTGTCAGGAATTGCCGCCAGCGCTTCCTGTCTTTGTCCTTTTTCCCACAAATCCCACATATCTTGTAGCTCGTTTGAACGCCCCAACCATTCGTGGAACATTCTGTATACAGGTACATTTAGATATGCTCCTATGATATATCGTCCTATGTTTCTGGCAAGACTTTCGTCTTCGGTTGGCATTACAAATATTCTTGCCACAATTTCTTTAGTGGCCAGATCTACTCCAGTAGTTTTTAGGTTATCCATTACTTTTGTAACGTCTTCAGCGGTTAACCAGTTCATTATTATACCGTCTCCAATCGTAACCGACAGTTCTTGCATCTTGGGACGCAAAGCGGCTACTGCAATGGGAACAGCACTTCGTTTATTGTCTGATCTATTCCTACCAAGCTTAAAGCCATCAACTTTGAAAGTTTTATAGGTATTTCTAACTTTTTGTCCTTCTAAAACTGCTTTCAAAAATTCAATCGTATCTTTGGTCTTTTGATAAGGCTCTTTAAATTCAATGTCGTTCCATTTTGAAACTATGACATTTGAAGACGTTCCTATCCCTAATACAAACCTGTCAGGAGCCATTTCCGCTATTGTGTCTACCTGCATGGCCAATAGAGCTGGACCCCTAGTATAAACTGGAACTACCGCCGTGCCAAGTCTAAGCTCTTTGCTTGCAATTGCCGCTAAAGCCAGCGGTACAAATGCATCTGATCCATCGGCTTCAGCTGACCAGATATCTGTATATCCCAAGTCAGCCAACTCTTTGAAAATCTCAATTTGATCAGTGAGATGGATACCTTCAAACGGAACCGTTATCCCCCACCGTTTTATTTTATCGCTGTTTGATTCAATTGTCATAAAAAAATACTAGTCAAGATTTGAGGTTATTAACAAATTTAAAACTATTTGTATATTAAAAGTAATTTTAATAAGACTATTGCGAATGCAGGAGTTACCGACAACAAATACTCAATAAGTACTTTTGAACTGTATTAAATACACATTTTTATAAAGTACACATTTATATCAAATAAATCAATTGTTTAAATATTAGTTCTCTTTAAACAATTAAATAAGAACAGTTAAAACAACAAATAAACCGTAAATCATGAGACAGAAAATGTTTTTAGAGAAACTGAAATCTGGTGTCAATCAATTTTGTGTCAATCAATTTTGTAGCACTTATCTGCAAAAATAATAATTATGAAAACAGCACATAAATTAACAGAAATAGCGATAAGAGACAAAATGTACAACACACCAAAAAGTGGCGGACAGCTTAAGCTGTTTAACGACGAAACTTTTTGTAACAGTCCGCTATGTATTTATTGTAAACGATTGAGATCAAGCAAAATATCTACGAGTAATTTAGACACAAAAATAGAAAATAAAGTAGAATCTGAACCTTTTGAAAACACCTTCAAATCAAGTGCTACCGAAAATATTAAAATCCTTAAATCAATCTTGGAGAGTGCAAATATTAGATTTTTAAGGAACTACCCAAATTTAAGATCAGACAACGATCCCAAACCAGCCGCATAAAGGTATCTAAAACAACACTTTATTAAACAGTCACATTTAAGATTCAGAATTTGACTACGATTAATAGATATGGATCAAAATCAAACTCTGAATGAGGTTTTAGGATATGGACCACAGGACAAGTTGCTTATCTTAAACTGTGGCGAACTTGGCATGTCGTTTTCAACCACTGAAGCGACTTACAAAATCATTCACCAAGATCTGAATATTAGCGCATCCATTATGCTACCATGCCCCTATTCGCGAGTAGCAATTGACGGATATCGTGGAAAAAACGTAGGAATCCGTCTTGTCCTTACATCTCCATTCAACTACTACAGATGGGAGCCAGTCACTCATTCACCTTCACTTTTGGACGGAAACGGAGGCTTTCCCAAAACTATTTTTGACTTATGGGAACACGCCGATTCTGACGAAGTTTATAAGGAGTGCACTGCTCAGATCGAAAAGGCTATAATTTACGGCTTTGACTTAACTCATATTTCTGACCACTGCGGTGTGTTCAACTTCAGACCAGAACTATTTTCCATATATTTGGATCTAGCTTGTGACTACAAACTTCCGATCAGTTTAGCAAATACTGAATATACCGAAAAAGTCGGTTTTCCTTTTAGGCAAGTAGCGAAAGATTCCGGCCTAATATTTCCGGACTTTACGGTAAGAGCCGAATATGACGATAACAATCTTTTGGCTCTTAAAGATATCTTAGCTAACCTTAGACCAGGCGTCACTGAATGTATCATGAGACCCAGCGAAGATACTAATGAAATTTCATCCATAGCCGATGACAAATTCACACGTAAGTCAGACTATAAATCTTTAATAGATACAAAAGAGCTTAAATCCCTACTTGATAAATACGAAATTACCCTGATTTCGTTTGACGATTTAAGAAAGATCGCAAGGTCCACCGCATAGCCATAAATTGCAATTAACTATACAGTCCTTCAAACAGATCGTCTTTAGGTAATTTTTTTGTTGTAGAAAGGTCTTCGGCTAAATGATAGTCATCGAATGGATATATTGAATCCATTACGTCGTCGGGCAAACCAAACCAGAATTTAGACTTAGGATCAATCTGGGTTTTGTGTTCCAATAGTGCTAATCTGCGTACAGATGCCACGGAACATACATCTACTGAAGTGGTGGGACGCTCATCTTCGTCTTGATTGTCGATCCGATCAAACCATTTCTGATCGAAAGGGGATTCAAGTCCCAGCTCCAAAAACTTCTGATGAACAAGTAAAAATCTTTCTTTTGACCATACCGTATAAAACAGCCTTAACGGCTTAAACGGATCTCCCGCATCAGTATATTTATTCGGATCGGGCGCAGCAAAAAAGGCTGCTTTTGATATCTCATGTGTTTTAATGTGGTCAGGATGCGGATACCCCTTCTGATCGGCACCGTAAGTTACAATTACTTGGGGTCGGACTTCTCTTATAATTTTAACTAATCTACCGACAGCTTCATCAAAGTCAGCTTGTACAAAACTGTCTGGATTTGAGTTTGCTTCCGAACCTGGCATACCCGAATCACGATAGCCGAGCTTAAACACTTCATCGTAACCTATTACTTTTGTGGCATTGGCAAGTTCGTTTGATCTTATGTCTGCTAAATTTTCTTTAACTTCAGGCAGATCCATCTCTGGGTTCAAAATGTCCCCTTCTTCCCCTCCAGTACAACACACTAGTACAGTTTTAATGTTTTTTTTCGAATACAGAGCCACAGTACATGCACCCTTAGAAGACTCGTCGTCGGGATGAGCATGTACTGTCATAAGACAAAGTCGAACTGGTATATTATCTCCTGTTTTTTTCATATTTATAAATTTTACACATCAGAAATTGATAGTCGGCTTGGCAAAATATGCCGGATTAGTAAAATAAAAAAATTATGCCTGAAACTTGCCTACTGAATATGTTAATTTAACAGAGTTTACTAAAATTTTACTGTAAAGGTTAAATTTGATGTAATATTTTAGCTTATAGTGTTTTAGCTTATAGTGTTTCTAAGTAGGTTTTAGCCTTTTATCAGCTTAAACTTAAAAGCACACACAATTAATAAATACACCTAAAATAATAAATACACCTAAAATAAATAGATCTAAACTATTAGTCTAGAGAAGTAAAGTATAAATCGGGAGGAAAAACCAAAAATGGGCGTAATGAAACGGTTGTCTGGCATAATGCAGGCTAAAGCCAACAAAGTACTGGACAAAGCTGAGGATCCTAGAGAAACTCTGGATCTTTCATATGAAAAACAGATGGAGCTTTTGCAAAAAGTAAAAAGAGGGATTGCAGACGTAGCCACTTCTAAAAAGAGAATTGAATTACAGGCTCAGCAGCTTCAAGATCAAGCAAATAAACTTCAAGATCAAGCTAAGCAAGCTCTAGGGCAGGGCAGAGAAGATTTGGCAACGGAGGCTCTAAACCGTCGTGCGACGATCGCCGAACAACTAACGGGACTCGAAACTCAACATAAACAGTTAGAAACTCAGGAAACCACGTTAGTAGCTCAAAGTCAGCAACTTCAAGCTAGGGTTGAAGCTTTCAGGACTCAAAAAGAAACTATGAAAGCATCCTATACCGCAGCAGAAGCTCAAACCAAAATAAACGAAGCTGTAAGCGGGCTTTCTGAAGAAATGGGTGATATGGGACTTTCAATGCAAAGGGCTCAGGACAAAATTGCAAACATGCAAGCTAGAGCATCTGCCATGGAAGAGCTGACTTCAAGTGGAGCTCTGCCAGACATAACTGGTGGAACCGATCCGATTCAAGCCGAATTGAATCAGACTTCCCGAAGTGCTCAGGTAACAAGTGAGCTTGAAAGCTTGAAAGCAGAACTAGGTCAGAGTACAGCTCCTCAGCAGCTACCAGCAGCAACCCCCGCAACTGAAGCTGAAAACACAGTAGCTGAAAACACTGTTGTTGAAAACACAGTAGCCGAAAACACTGGGGGTGAATCAAGTTGATAGTCAGAATTTTAGGAGAGGGAAAATTTGAATTGGCTAACTCCAAGGTATCGCAATTGGAAGATTTAGACACCAAGTTGACATCTGCAGTTGAATCAGGTGATGAAACCCGATTTAACAGCGCATTGTCTGAAATAATCGGTTTTGTTAAATCTGAAGGTGTTGCAGTAAGTGTGGATCACTTCGGTCCATCTGACGTTACATTACCTCATGCCGACTCTACCTTGCTAGAACTACAAGAAATTCTGTCCCAAGAGGCATAACCATAAATGGCAAAAACCCGATACGGAACAGATCATGGCTTAAATTTAAGGATGTTCATAGTAGGGTTACTTCTTGTGTTGCTTTACGGAGTAGTGGTACTAATACTTTTTGCTCTACATATTCCTATAGCAATTGCAGTTGGGATTGCTGTTGTGGTTCTTTTAATACAGTATTTTGCTTCCGCAAAAATCGCACTGTTTTCCATGAAAGCAACTGTAGTCACCGAAGAACAAGCCCCCAGGGTTCATGGGCTAGTTGACAGACTATGTGCTTTGGCAGATATGCCCAAACCCTTGGTCGCAATAGCAGATACCGATATCCCTAACGCATTTGCAACTGGGCGAAGCCCAAAACATGCCGTTGTCTGCGTTACAACCGGGATTTTACGAAGACTGGACGATCCTGAAATGGAAGCGGTGCTTTCCCATGAACTCTCTCACGTTGCTCACCGCGATGTGGCAGTTATGACAGTGGCAAGTTTCTTAGGAATGGTAGCAGGGTTAATTACAAGACTTGCTTTCTACGCTGATATTTTCGGAGACGAAAACGGAAATTCGGCTCTTATCGATATGGCTGTAATGCTAATTTCGGCAATAATATATGCAATAAGCTTTCTTTTAATCAGAGCACTATCTAGATACAGGGAACTATTAGCGGACAGGTCAGGAGCTATATTAATAGGAAGACCCTCGTTGCTTAAAAGCGCACTTATAAAAATTACAGGATCGATGGGGCAAATACCCACAAAAGATATTAGAGCAGCCTCACATTTTAACGCATTTTTCTTTACACCTGCTTTATCTAAAGATTCTCTTTCCCTCTCAAATCTGTTTTCAACCCACCCGACTTTGGAAAAAAGAATTGCGGAGTTGGATGCTTTGGAAGCAAAGATGCAAGGACGTTGATTAAGTAAAAACTGGATTTGAAAACATCAATTAGTCAATTTACTTACTTTAAATGCGATAACGATAATTTTTCTTAAGTTATTTTGTAATTTAATTGCTTACCACAAAATATAAAGGAGACAAGTGGGATTTTTAGATGCGATACGTGGGAAAACAAAACCAGCAGAAGCAAAGTTAGATGCCCTTTTTAGATTGCCCAGTGCTAGCTTAACCTTAACTACATCCGACGAATATCAATTGGTTACAAAAGCCGCAGTTTGCATGAGCCCTGGAGCTGCGAACACCTTTGACAGTGCTTTTGCAGAAACCTTAAAGTTAATATCTGACCAAAACCTAAAAGAGCCGCCTCAGATTGAGAACGATTCCTTCGGTTATAGGTGGATAATATTTAACGGTACTGCATTGGACGATCTCGTTACGAAAGCTCATATGATTAACTCGACTATTGAATCAGCAGGCTGGGGTCCTCAGTTGCTGTGTTCGGTCTTTAAATTTGACGTCACTTCAAATGTAAATACAACAAGCAGCCATCTTTACTTAGTCTATCTGTTTAAACGAGGAAGTTTCTATCCGTTCTTACCGTTAGACGGTGAAAAAAGAGACAACGAAGGAGAACTACACCTTAAAGCAATTCTTTCTGGAGACTTACCGATGGAAGAAGATCTTACAAAATGGTTCCCGATTTGGAACATGCCACTTTAAACAAGACCAGAAATTACATTTGCAATCGAACTTCGATAAGAGGAACTTAAACTTGCATTTCATTTAATGAATCTGTAATTCTAATTTGAATTACTAAGTTTGATGATTAAAATTAATTTTAAATTGTACTGATACGGTAATGATAAAGTTATACATTAAGTTAAAAGTTTTAATTATGGAGTTAAATTGATAGAAGTTAGAATTGGTATTACTCAACTTCCCAAAGAATTGGAGATCGAACTTAAAGAAGACAGTTCCAGGGACGAACTAATCTCAAAAGTTGAAGAAATGATGAACAGTGGGAGCGGAATCTTGTGGTTAACTAACCGAAAGAACTCTAAAATCGCAGTTCCCGTTTCAAAAATTTCATATATTGAAATAACCGACGAGCTAGAAGAGCGCAGAGTGGGATTCGGAGCTTAGTGGCTGCGTTAAATCAGTGGACAGTATACTTGACACAAAACTTCTTTTTGTAACCGGAAAAGGTGGAGTCGGCAAAACATCTGTGGCTACCGGATTAGCCTTTTTGGCTTCTGGCGCTGGGAAAAAAACTCTTATTTGCGAAGTTGACCCCAAGGGGGATTTGGCAAGAAGCTTCGAATGTGCTGCTACCCCTTATGGGGGAATAGAAATAAACAATAAACTGAGAGCAATGTCTATGGACACTGAATCTTCGTTGCGAGAATACCTTAGACTTCAGTTAAAAGTTCCAGTAATTGGTCGTATCGGACCAGTTGCAAAAGCATTTGAATTTGTATCTACTGCAGCTCCAGGTGTCAGAGAAATTTTAACGGTAGGGAAACTGCTTTACGAAGTAAGAAACAATACCTATGATCTTATTGTTGTCGATGCATCCCCTACAGGTCACATAGTTTCTCAGCTAGCTGCTCCACAAGCTTTAAGAGAACTGGTCAAATTGGGACCAGTTAAGTCGCAAACCGAATGGATGATCGACATTCTTGGCGATCCAAATAAAACTGGTGTTATCGTAGTAACTACAACAGAAGAGATGCCCGTAAATGAAACAATTGAACTAACGAAAAAGATAAAGCAAAATACTAATGTGAACCTATCTGCAGTAGTCATAAATCAAGTCTTGCCAGAGCTCTTTTCTGACGACGAAGAGGCGGCATTTTTATCTCTATTTGAAAAAGACAACCAAGAAGTACTGTCTCAAAACATCAGCGGCTCTCCGAATGCAGTCTTAGAAGCTGCTCAGCTCGCAGTAACTTTGCGTCGTTTACGCAGTGAATATCTTGAAAAACTTAGAGACAATTTGGACAAAAATATTCCTCAGATATATTTACCTTACATGTTTAACAAGTTAACGGGACTCAAGTCAGTAAAAGCTACCGCTCAAGCTCTCTTTGATGAAATAAATTAACAATGGCAAAATCAAAAATTAAATATAAATCAAAGCTACTTGAAGACCTTTTGGTAACAAAAGAAGTAATAATTGCCTGTGGTCCAGGAGGTGTGGGTAAAACCACTTCAGCTGCAGCCACAGCATTAACCATAGCTCTTAACTTTGATAAGTCAGTACTGGTGTTAACAATTGATCCAGCAAAAAGACTCGCAAATGCTTTAGGGCTCGACGGAATTGGTAATAAAGAAATTGAAGTAACTCAAGAAGTCTTTAAAGCAGCAAATATGAATCCTAAAGGACGGCTTTTCGTAGCCATGTTGGATACCAAAGAATCCTGGGATACTTTGATAAAACGCCATGCTAAAGATGAAGCCACTGTCGAACAGATTTTAGCTAACCCGCTGTACAAAAATATAACTTCTAAATTTGTTCAAAGTCATGAATACATTGCAATGGAACGTCTTTATGACCTCCACTCTTCCAAAGACTACGACATTATCGTAGTAGACACACCTCCAACCAGAAATGCGTTAGATTTTCTGGATGCACCGGACAAGATGGCTGATTTCTTTTCGTCACGGCTATTAAAATGGTTAATCGCCCCCTACAAGTCCAGAATCATAAGCATCGCTTCAAAACCGTTCTATCAGATCGCAGATAGAGTTCTTGGAAATCAGTTCTTGCAAGATATTGCGGAGTTCTTCATAGCATTTCAGTCAATGTACGACGGATTCGTTTTAAGGGCGGAGTCAGTGAAAAAACTTTTAGCCGATTCCAGAACTTCTTTTTTTGTAGTTTCAACCTTGGAACAAGTTCCAGCCTTAGAGGCACGCTTTTTTGTCGACGAACTACTGAAGCGATCTCTTAACTTAGACGCAGTCGTCTTGAATAAAGTCTTGCCCGAGCATTTCAGATCGAAAAACGAAGCCGAAACAGCAAAGTCAATCAAAGAAAACTCCGAAAAACTAGCGCAACTGTTAGAAAACGAAAAATATTCCAAGTCTTTATTTGAAAAAGTCTTAACAGAGATTGCAACTAGCTTCTTAAATTTTCAAAAAGTAGCCCTACAGGAAGCATCACTCGAAAACGAATTTACGGATATGGTTTCATTAGCAACTAAAGTACCTTTTTATTCCAAGTCGATAAATGATTTAGAATCGCTTGAAGAGTTAGGCAAACTTTTGTGGGTAAAGAGCTAATCTGAATCAAGTTTTTCAAACGTCTCTTCGGCTGGTTTGGTCTTATGAAAAAAAAGATAAAAAGCCACGGTATTTGCTAATTGAAATACCCCAGCAATTTCAAAGGGAAGTTCTTCGCTTAGATAATCGAACAAGTACCCAGAAAACATTGGGGAAACCGACATCATAACTTGATTTGGAAGGTTTGACATTGAAGTTACTGCTGCTTTTTCATTCTCGTCTGCCATGCCGATTACATACGACTGACGCAGAGGCAATGCTATTCTCTGAATCAACATTCTGACTAAGTAAATACCACCTGAAATAATAAAACTGGGTGCCAATACCATCGGGATTAATAGCAAGGACTGAAATGCCCTTACCACAGTTACGACATTTACCAAGCCCATCTTTTTAGCCAATCCTGCAGCCGAGAGCGTACTGCCTATTGTGACTACATTAATTACCGCGAACAAAATTCCGATCTCTTTTGGTCCAGCTCCGTACCTCCTATAAAACCAATAACTGACGAAGGGTCCAAACATACCCACTGCAATACCGTTTAAGCTGTTAGTAACCCAGAGTTTGTATACCAAACTTTTAGACTTTTTCGGAAATTTAAACTTAAATTTAGGTCGATCTGATTTTAACACCCTATCTTTTTTTAATAATAACGCCACAAGACCTGCTCCTAACGCCGATAAAAAAGCTAAGAAAAATACAGCGTGATAGACCCCGAGTTCGGTTGATCCCGTAACCTTATGAGTTGGGATTGTAAGCGTTAAAAGACTTCCGACAGTAGCGCCAATTGATGAGGCAAAACCTAACCGTCCAAAAATTTTATTTCTATTTGCACTCCCTGTATTTTCTGCAGCCAAAGCCGACTCAACAGATTGATACGGTCCGACCGCTCCAGCTCCAGCACCCGCTCCGCGACCGAAAGAGCCTATGACAGCTGCTGCTATTAACAAAGGCAAACTTCTTGTTGCAAAAAAAACCAAAGAGGCTGTAGCAGTCAAAAATGGCACGACAACCATAAATACTTTTCTGCCGATCTGATCTGAAGTAATTCCGATTGAACTAGATAATATCGCAGAAAACAGTCCTACTCCCAAAAATACAATACCAAGGTCCACTGCGGTCAACCCATCAATCGAAAAATAGATAGCAACCACGATTCCAGCTAGTGCTCTGTTTATTGACATCAATAGACGTGCAACGTAAATGACCTTTAGGTCGCGGTTCATCCAGTTTGGAAAGACCAGTTTTGTAATTTTGTTCTTCTCGTTTGTCATCTTTTAAAGGTGAACTTCATGTAATAAATAAAAATATTGTAGTTGCTAATAGCAGCTGTTTTTAATGTACTTCTGATTGATATGCATATCACTAAACTTAACTGTCCACTAGCATACCTTACCTATCACAAGTTGAAGTGAACGAATCTTCGCTAATTTGTGAAACTGTCACTTTTAAAAATTGACACACAAGTTTTCAACTAATTGAATCATTTAAATCTAGCTCAATGTCAAACTGGATGTCTAACTGGATGTCCAACTGTATGTCTAAATCAAAGTTTTCGATCACATTAATAATATTCTTTAACTTTGTATTCCAGCTTAAAAAGGTAAGATATAGGAAAGTATGTCAGTTAAATCCTAGTACCGTTGAACCAATTATTGTCCTTAAAACTTTTATGGATAAGTAACAGTTATAGGCTAAATACGGTATTTAAAAGTAATTTCAGAACTTAAAAGTAAATTAAATGTTCAGTAGTAAATCAAATGTTAGAACAGAATAGTCCACAGTCCAATGCTCAGAATTTAAAAAGAGATCCGTTTGGTTTTGACAAAAATGAAGGTAAGTCTGCCGAACCTGCTCCAGTTTGGCCAAGACCTGAGCCGAACTACTTTTATGATAAAGATCTAAATTCAAAATCAGCACCTAAGTATAAGATAACCGACAAAGATACTGGTAAGTATTCGTTTTGGAATAACTTTAACTCTTATATATCGATAGGATTCACTCTACTTCTTGTTACAAGTTACATTGTTGCAGCTATAATTCCTTTAACACAAATCTATCCCGATGTCTTATATGCTCTGGCCTCGCTTAAATTTTTATTTGTTCCAAATTTGTATTTTGCGATTCGTTCTTATAACCACAAAGAACCGCTCTTCAAAATCGCCACCTGGATTTTATGCATAGGTATATTATTTATTCCTATTGCCATAGCATTTCACCTAAGAAATTAGCGGATATATTAAAAATATCCAATTAGGGTTAACTAAAACAAAAAATATTTACAGTTCACGTTATATTAATATGAAATTCCAACAAATTAACAAAGCTTAAGTTGGCATAAAGTAGATAAATAACTGAAATAACTGATTAGTAAAACTAACAAGTCTTAGCTTTCCTACAGTTTTTATCCTCATGAAGTTAGTATCTTAACTCATAGAACGCCACCTAATTTGAACTATATTTAAAGTTATCAGTATTTATTTACTCACAGCCGTTAAGGAGATTCAAAATGTATGTAATAGACGATGACATTGAAATTTATGCGACAGAACATTCGACTCGACAGGACCCAATCCTAAAGACAGTTGAAGAAGCAACAGTTTCAGAATTAGAATTCCCAACTATGATGGTTGGACACTTGGAGGGTATGTTTTTAGAGATGCTAATATTTGCTCTTCGACCAAAAAAAGTTCTGGAAATAGGAACGTTTTCTGGATATTCATCTATAGCAATGGCACAAGCACTGGATTCTGAAGCTACAATCGATTCATTGGACATAAATCCTAGGCATATAGAATTTGCCAAACGACATATTAAAATGGCAAAATTAGAAAATGTAATTACGATCCACGAAGGCGATGCGAAACAGACATTGACCAAGTTAGACGGACCATTTGATTTTATATTTATAGATGCTGATAAAAGCGGTTACGACACCTATCTAGAAATGTGTTTACCCAAACTTTCAGACCGGGGGTTGATCGCAGTTGACAATACTCTGTGGTCAAAAAATGTTCTAAACGACGACGATCAAAGTGAGGATACGGTTGCACTTCGTAGTTTTAACAAAAAGGTTGCAGAAAATACCAACCTAAGAGTTGTAGTAACAACCATAAGAGATGGAGTTACCCTAATACGCAAAAATATTAAGAATTAAAATTTTACCAAATCTATGATCGATTATCACTTACACCTATGGGAGCATCCAAGAAAAGCTACCGAGATCACCTTAGAGACACTAAGCAAATACTGTGAAAGAGCCCAATCCTTTGGAATCACACAGATAGCCATAACAGAACACTTTCACAGATTTGTGCAGTCCCGATCTTGGTTGGGAGACTTTTGGAATAGATTCGACGACATAAATCTGTATTCTTCCATGAAAAGTTATTTCGACCACCACGCAACGTATGATCTGGAAGATTACATTGAAGTTGCCACACAGGCAAAAGAACTTGGACTTCCAATAGTCGTAGGTCTAGAAATGGACTACTACAAAGAAGAAATGTCGCAGTTGAACGAGAAGTTAAGCCAATATCCGTTCGACGTCATACTGGGGTCAGTACATTGGATAAAAAATTGGCGTTTTGACGACTTAGATGATCCGCTTTCATTTAACAATTGGGATTCAAAAAATTTGGAATCAGTGTGGGATGAATACGCATTACATATGGAAGAGCTATCAGAAAGTAAAACATGCGATGTTTTAGCTCATCCAGACCTGATTAAAGTTGCCAACAAAATACCAAAAGATGCTGGTTTAATAAGGGAATTTAATTCTAGAATCGTGGACAGTGCCAAAAAATACGATTTAGCTGCCGAAGTTTCCTCTGCGGGATTCAGAAAACCAGTTAACGAGCAGTACCCATCTTTGGATTTGTTGGAACTTTTCGTAAAAAATAACATTCCAATAACTACCGCATCTGATGCACATAGACTTGAAGACATAGGTTCGCGTTTTGAAGATATCAAATTGTTAATCAACAGCTTAAATATTAAACAATTGGCGATATTTCACAAAAGACAGAGAAGCATAATTCAAGTTAACCAGTAAATCAATTCAACTACCTAAATTCCACAAAAAACATATTTTGTCAATTAAACTAAACATCAAGACAAAATCTATAATATCTTCACCTAAATTTATTATTGGACTCATCTAGATTTATGCATAAAATTTACAACCAATTAAGTTTAATAAACAGTTTTTCTACTGTAAATAATTGTTATCTTTAAAAGTTATGAGTACAATCGATCTATTTGACGAATACGGATTTGGTCGAGACGAAATAGAGCACTTGGTCAAGTTGCGACAGTCGTGGAACTTGTTTGCCGATTTGTCGTTTGCGGACTTAATAATGTTTATCCCTTCCATCAATGAAAAGGACAAATACATAGTTGTCGGACAGATAAGGCCCTCTACAGCACAAACTCTCTATGTTCAAGATTTAGTCGGTGTTGTTATCGATAAATCCAAAATCCCACTGGTCGACCAGGCTTTTTTTACGGGGGAAATCGGCAAAGGTCTCAGCTCAGTCACTGATTTAAGCGAATCCGTATTAGAAACCGTAATACCGGTGAATAAGAACTCAAAAACAATCGCTGTTGTCGATCAAGTCAGAATTGCAGATTTCAGAAGACATCTTGGGCAATTGGAAAAAGCCTATTCAGATTTAGCAAACGCAATCGCAAATATGATAGTAGAAGGTACCTTCCCTTATGAGGACACCATTTTTTTTGTTGACGACAATCCCAGAGTTGGAGACGGCGTATTAATTTATGACTCAAATTGTGAGGTAACTTTTGCATCTCCCAATGCTGTGAGTATTTTGCACAGGATAGGCATTCACATTAGCGCTACAGGACATTCAATTAAGGAATTGGATTTGTCAGAAGACACTGTTCTTAAGTCCTTCGAAACGAAGGTCCCCATTGTTGAAGAATCAGAAAGGGGAAATGACCTAATACTTTTAACGGAATCTTACCCATTGATAGAACAAGAGAAAATAATTGGCGGTTTCATGTTAATCAGAGATGTCTCTGAACTGCGAAAAAAAGACCGGCTACTTTTAACCAAAGATGCTGCCATTAGAGAGGTCCATCACCGAGTTAAAAACAACCTACAAACAATATCGTCTCTTCTTAGGCTACAAACCAGAAGAGTCAATGACAGTGAAGCTAAAGGCGCACTTTCTGAAGCCGAGAGAAGAATAAGGTCGATCGCCATAGTTCACGAAATGCTTTCCAGAGACTCGAGTAATCAAGTACCTTTCAACGAAATCATAGATCTTTTGGTCAAATTTGCTAGAGACACTGCAGTAAATGACACAGATATTTCATTTGAAGTCAATCTAGCTTCAGGGGCAGTAATCGCCGAAGTAGCAACTCCTTTAGCTGTTGCAATTTCTGAACTTATTCAAAATGCATTGGAACACGCTTTTGTGGATAATCCTACTAATACACCCAAAATTAAAGTCGGGCTTAAATATGTAAAAGATAATCTTGAAGTGACCGTCAGCGATAACGGTCAGGGACTTCCGAAAGACTTTTCAATAGAAAAAAGCAACTCCTTGGGTCTTTTATTGGTTCGTGATTTGATTAAGAATCAACTGGATGGCGAGTTAGTTTTGGAGTCAACTAACGGTACTCAAGCCAAAATTACGGTACCGATTTCGGCAATTAAATCAATTTCGACAATTGAATAATCTACGTTAATTCTCATCAATAAACATCTTTTGAGGTCTATACAATTAACATTTGAAGTATTAATTTAACATTTTTAGTTCTTCGATTGAAATACCCAATACTGCATGCAAAAGCTCCAAAAGGTTTTATACGCAGTACGTTACTTAATTATGGTACCTAATTTTGGTATTAAATAAAGTTAATTTTTTATTTTAACGAAAGCAACAGTTACACCGCACTACTTTTGTTAAAGCAGTTATGGTGACCAAAAACCTGCCAGTTCAATAAATTCTAAAATTTAACATTATGTGAAGCTAACTACTTTAACTTCAGGTTTGCAAAAGTTAAATAATTCTAGTTTTTAAAAATTCCTAATTTGAATGTTGGCGAAGCCACAAATAACTTAGGTTAACGGCTAAAATAACTAAGTCAAACAATAAGTTCAAACAAACTGAATGGACAGCTTAATGAATGAGCTGTTCGTCTAATTGAATTAAGAAGCTTTTTTCTTTTTAGCCAGCCAAGTTCGTCTGAGTTTCCTGCGCTCATCTTCAGTCGTAGCACCCCAAACACCGCACTCCTGATTTGTTGCCAAAGCAAATTCCAAACAGTCTTGTTTTGCCTCACATGAGTTACAAACCTTCTTTGCCTGCTTTATCTGCTTTACCGCCAATCCAGTAACTCCTATTGGAAAAAAAACGTCTGGATCTACGTTTTTACATGCCGCTCTCAAACGCCAAGTTTGATCCCACTCAAATTCCAAATTTCTTGCTAGGGTCACACTGTCTCCTTCCTCTCAAACACATTGACCTATATGCCCGTGCAATTAAAATTACAAAAATCAAATAAGTAATTACTTATATAATTTTTCCTTATTGACATTCTAATCAATAATGTAACACGAATTTGAAAAAAATGCAATAGCCTTTTATCAGGCATTTTGTTAAGATTTAAAGCTAAAAGTGAGAAAAAATGCAAAAAACTTCAAATTTCCTAAAAAAATCAAAGTTTTTACTTGGTCATAGAGGAGATCCGAAAAACTTTAGAGAAAATACCATGGCTTCATTTGAAAGTTGCCTTAAAAAACAAGCAGATGGATTCGAAACTGATATTTTTCTTTCCAGCGACCTCCATCTCATGGTAAGACACGACAAAACTTTTGAAGACGGAACTGATATTACTCAATTAAACTTTCAGTCGATTAAATTACAAGATCCCGAGATTCCAACCCTTAACGAAGTTTTAGATGGCTTCCCAGACTCCTTAATTGACATAGAGATCAAAGCTGACGAAAACAGAACACATGAAATATCAGTTGCTCTCTGTGAGTCACTCAAATCCCACAACTTAAACAACGTATTAATAACTAGTTTTTCTCTTAACCATTTAAAAGACGTTAGGTCGCTTTGCAATCAACTCAATATGTCAACAAGTTTGTGTTTTGGGCTTTTATTTTATCCGACTCAGTTCAATGATTCTAACAATTTGTATGAACAGACATTGAACGCCATAAAATCATGTATTAAAAACGGATTTGATTTCTTTTTGCCACACTTTATAGCCGTTTACAATCAGCAAATGGAAATGATAATAGACAATATAAAACTTGGCATCGCCACAGACGAATCCGAACAAGCTTTATTTTTAGTACCTTGGACCGTAAACGATAAACAAATTGCACAAAAACTTTTAGACAGCGAAATTGTAAAAGGAATTATATCTGACTATCCCAATCTCACCGAGACTCAATAAAACCGACTCTACTAAAAGACGAATTTGAATTCATTTAAAAAATAAGATCAAAACCAAAATTAGTTCAATCTGATTTAGTTAAGACTCTATCTGTAAAACTTATAAACTATTTTTTTATATTACTTTTGATTGAGAAAAAATACTTATTATATTCCAAGATACAATGGCTTAGATAAAGGGAATTTGTGACTTTTTGTATAAAATTGCCATTTTGTAAATCAAAGATAAAAATTTAGGGCAAAATAGTACAATGAACGTTGTAGTATGTGTAAAACAAATTCCAGATCCCGCTGCCCCTGGCGAATTGGATCCAAATACAAATAATCTCAGAAGAGATGGAAAACTGATCATGGACGATTCAGACTCTTACGGAGTTGAAATGGGACTTCAGTTGGCCGAATCTGCTGGAGGCGGGGAAGTTACTTTGGTGTCAATGGCACCTAATAATGAAACTAGTGGCTTAAGGACGGCACTAGCCATGGGTGCAGCAAAAGCGACGCTAATTTCCGATGACGCTTTAAGTGGCTCAGATGCTCTTTCAACTGCAAAAGTTTTAGCAGCTGCCATTAAAAGATCACAGCCCGACTTAATAATAGCTGCTACCGAATCTTCTGACGGCTATACCGGTACTACGCCCGTACAAGTCGCAGAACTCTTAAACTTGCCTGCAGTGACATTTGCAAAAAAAATAACTGTAGAAGGCAGCTCAATCAAGGTAGAGCGTCAAACCGAAGCTGGTTATGATGAAGTTACCTGTCCCCTTCCAGCTCTAGTTACAGTCACAGCTGGGGTAGTAGAACCGCGTTATCCCAACTTCAAGGGTATTATGGCCGCAAAATCAAAGCCTGTCGACGACCTCAAAGTTTCGGACTTGGGACTTACTGCTGAAGAAGTCGGCTCGACTGGAGCCAGACAAGTAGTATTTGAAGTTGTTGCAGCAGAAGCTCGACAGGCTGGCGAAAAGATTGTAGATGAAGGCGAGGCACACAAAGAGGTAGTCTCCTTCTTGGAAAAACTTAAATTAATCTGAAAGGTAAATCATAATGTCAATTTCAAAAGTATGGGTTTTAGCAGAATCTGCAGACTCTAAACCAACTTCCATCACCCTAGAGCTTTTAACATTTGCCCGAAGCTTAAATACCGAAATTCATGCAATAGGATGGGGAGAAAATGTAGAGTCACTGTCAACAGAACTAGGTAACTACGGAGCCACAACTTTAAATGTTGTACCTAACGTGGGCGACTCACTACCCGGGGTTCCAGTAGCATCGGCGATTGCTCAGGCAGTTAATTCAGGAAACGGTCCTGATCTACTTTTAATCGGAGCAACTTATGACGGAAGAGATATCGCTGGTCGCCTATCTGCCAAATTAAATGTTCCAGTTTTAACAAATGTAACTGGTCTTGAGTTGCAAGATGAATCCTTGGTAGCAAGCCACAGCATATTTGGTGGCACTCAAGTTGCAAAATCTAAGTTTACAGGGAATTCCCAACCACAGATATTTGTAATCAGAGCTAAGACTTTCAGTGCAGAACCATCTTCTGGATCCCCCACCAATGTTAATTCATTGGATCCTGGGGCTATGGATTCAACAAATGCGGCAAAAATTGTGTCAAGACACGTTGAAGAAAGATCTGGTCCGAAGTTGGACGAAGCCGATATCGTAGTATCTGGTGGACGAGGTCTAAGTGACAAAAGCAACTATTCTATGATTGAAGAGTTGGCAAAACTCTTAAAAGGTGCTCCGGGAGCATCGAGAGCAATAGTAGATGCTGGTTGGGTTCCTTATGCATATCAAGTCGGTCAAACGGGTAAAACCGTAAAGCCGACAGTTTACATTGCTTGCGGAATATCCGGTGCAACTCAACATCTCGTAGGTATGAAAAACGCAAAAAATATAATTGCTATCAATAAAGATCCAGAAGCTCCTATATTTTCAGTAGCTGATTTGGGGATTGTTGGGGATACTCAAAAGATACTCCCGAAACTTATTGAAGAACTTAAGTCCCGTCTCTGAAATAAACTCGATAGCAATTTAGGTTAGTCGAACAAAAGTATATTTGACCGATATTATCCATTATAAGCATTTAGTTTATAATGGGCTCAAATATTGATTTTGTGAAAACCTTTATAAGTAGGTCTAAATTCAATAATCTTTTTTTAGACAAAAGATCTTCCTTTTTTGTAGTCTGAATCCAATAAGTTTGATTTACTAACCTACTAAACAGCCTATTTTGATCTATTTACATTAATAATTTTAACTCATTCCTCAATTTGCCACAAGACAGCAAAATGTGTTAACTTAACATTTAGCTGTTTATGAAACATTTAATATCCAAATATTCAAAAGGTAAAATCTATTGTCTTAACTTTTTGTTGCTATTTTGCGTAATTCCACTATTTGCTAATGTAAATTCTTTAAATAAGGCGAGCTACACATTTGCCCAAGACGGTCTAAATAACAGCTCTTCTCCAAACTTAATTTATATATCAGATTCAATAGGTAAAAACACAGTACTATCGACTACGACATTAGCTAGAAATTATACAGGGTTTAACTTCATTTCTAAAACTTGCCTGTCGGATTCAGTTCTATTTAATTTAATGAATCGCCAACCGCAAAGATTTGGAGTTAGCTTGTATGCAAACAAACTTCTAATAAGTAAACCCAGTTTTAAGTCAAGCTATAGCGCAGTCAATAAGGCTGACTGCGTGAAAGGTTACCGCCATATTTTTTCCCATAACGACTCAACAGAAAGATTTCTCGCAGAAACGAAATTTAGCAACAATCCAGTCATAGAATCCAGCTTTTTAATCACGCTATTATCCAATATTGCCTCCAACTCAAAACCCGCACCTTCTTTGCTATCTTCTACTCTCACGTCTTTAGAAAACAATGTTCCAACTTATGGTTTCGGAAACTTAACAGTAAATGCCAAAGAACAGAACAATTCTTTAGTGTGTCAAGAAAGTGTCCAGCCTAATCAACTTATACATATAAAGGGATCAGGATTTAAACCAAATTCTAAAGTGCAAATTTATATTGTTTCGGCTGGATTAAAGAAATCTTCATCACCTTTTATTGTATTTAAATCCGACAGTTCCGGAATTATAAACGGTCAACTTAGGATTCCACTTAATGCAAGTGGATTCCCCCAATATTCAAAGAAAATTAAGATTAACTTCTTATTTGTGAATGCCATCGGAGAAGGTTACAAATCGATTAAACAAAACGATATTGCCATGTTGCCGTTATATCCGATCGGCGGCAAGTGTGGTGAGTTAAGTCCGATACCATTTAAAGGTTTCGGGATGCCAGTTGAAAATTTCCCCGTCATAAACAAAACACAACTCGGTTCACTAGTACCGTTTAAATTTGAAACTCCCAATTTTCCCAGCAAGTTAAGTAATTTACTTTCAAAACATTACCCCGAAGTCGCACCAATTTCCTGCTCAGACATTCCCGTACTCAATACAGGCAAACCACTAATGTCAATAGATAACGACGGTTTCCGATCTTATTTTCTAAATTGGCTGACTGATGCATTTAGTAACTTTCATATCTATCTGCTAAATACATCCCAAATGAAAACAGGCTGTTATGAGTTTGTCCTTAAACTGATCGACAACAGCTATCATAGAGCAGTATTCGAGTTGGTACCTTAAGATTTAGATAAGACAGTCGTCAATAAGAATCAATAATAAAAATGAAAGTCTTATATTTTTGGACCCTTAGCTCACAAGTGCTTATTCACCCAATGTTTTAAGTAATATATCTTTTGATTTATGTTTTGTAGCTATTTTATTTTTTGATTTGGTAAAAGTGGGAAATTTCGATTAGCGTCTGCAAAATTGAGAAAATACAAATTAAGTGTACAAAATAACCGATCCGAACTAGTTTGTGGTACTTGGTGACCGAATTTAATAGTTAACTTTCTAAATAACTGTTTAAATTCCCATTTTGTAGATCTATCTTGAAGATTAAAGATTAAAGATTAAAGATTAACTTATTTTTTTATATCTTTTTACTAGGTTCAAAAAGCTACATCTTCTAAGAACTGATAATGGTTTGAAATAAGAAAATCAACCGTAAAATAAGTACTATTAAAATATCGGCCAAGGATAAGATCTGCGTTCCTCTGGAATATCTGGATATATACCTTCATCTAATAGGATCATAGCGCGCCTTAGTGTCATTTTGATTTCATCGGCATCAATGAATTCATTGGCAAATTCAGCGAAAGAGCCCAATAAGCGGTTGATACTTTCTATTATCTCCTCTGACAACTCTTTACCTACAAAATCCCACATCACCGTTCGAAGTTTCGGAACCGAATTGAAACTTAATCCGTTATCTATTGCGTACACTTTGTTCAAATTGGTAACTAAAATGTGACCAGCTTTGCGATCAGCATTGTTTATTATAAGATCTAAAATTGCAATCTTAAACAATTCAGGTACAAACCCTCCGTGATCTAAAACCTCAAAATAATCGTAAAATTTTACTTCAGTCAAAAAATGCTGAACTGAACCTATTCCAAACTCTAAATCCTCTCTAATCACCGTCTCGGGAACCGAATCAAAACCTAACTCTTTATCAGTTAAAAACGTGAGATATTCTCTTTTGTAAAGTCCTTCTGAGAAGTCCCATAACGGTCTTTCAAATCTTTTTGGCTTATAAATTCCAAATATCTCTCTTTGGGATTCAGAACACCTAATCAAAATGGCATTATTTGAACTGGCAACAATTCTGCCGATGTATTCCACGTCGCCATTTAATAATATATCTTTTACAGTCACTTAACTTGCTAGCGGTTCAATTTGATCCTACACATTCTAAAACAGACAAATCTGTTCTATCCGGTAAGGCCCTACCAGCCTCTAAAATATTGTTAGCTGCATTTATATCAACATTTTCTAAATATCCACATTGTATGCATTTAAACTTGTTTTGACTTGTTCGGTTCTGTTTTGAAACACACTTACACCGTGAACACTTTTGTGATGTATATTGTGGATTTACCCCAATAATTGTTCTATTAGCCTCTGCCACTTTATAGTACATGAATTGAAGTAATTGACTCCAGCCTGCATCTAATATTGATCGGTTTAAACCTTTCTTACAATTAGCTAACTTTTGGCTGTGATATGTTAACTTGTCTTGGCTTCTTCTTAAACATCTCTGACCTTCTATTAACTCTGTGTTACTTAAAGTAACCTGATTTACTATTCCTAAATCAATTCCTACTTCGTTATTGGTTTTAGGTAAAACATTTGGTTTAATATCTGTACAAACTATAGAAATATACCATTTTTTATCATTTACCTTCTTTATGACTATATTTTTAGGTAGACCTTTTAGTTTTCTGGTGAATTTTACTTTAATATCTCCAATTGCTAACAGTTTTATTCTTTTTTCAGGTTCTTTTATCTTCCAGTTAGCTTTATCCCTGTATTCAACAGAATCTAATCTACTTAAAGACTTAAACCTTGGAAATCCTGCTTTTTGATTTGTTTTACATCTTCTGTAAAAAGACTTAAAAGCTCTATCTAGTCTCTGTAGTGTTCCTCTGTTTACTACAGTTCCATATTGAGTAATATCTGGTCTAACTTCTTTTAATTGAGACAGTGTTTTACATTGGTCAAAATAAGACACTGAATTCTTATTCCATTTATACAGTCCTACTCTTTCTTCTAGTGCTGCGTTATAGAGTTCGCACTGAGTTGCAAGCAGGTGATTTAACTTAACTACTTGGTTTTTTGTTGGATAAAGTGGATATTTAAAAGTTCTTATCATTGTATCTTCTAGTTGGCTATTTATGCAGTTGACCATTTATGTCTTGTTATTATTTACAATTTAACTGTTACAATTTTTCATTATGGAATTGTTTTTAAACTGACCCACTACCCTTAACTTCTATTAAGTGGGTATTTATATAAAACCGATAGACATCAATAGGTCTAAATCGTTAGAGCAATGGAGGTCTGTATCCGTTAGTTTTCGGGCAGTCGTGTCCTCGAGGATCCAACGGATATGAACACAGGGGACACAGCGGTCTGCCAGATTCAATCAAGAGTTTACCCGAAATCGCCAACGCACCAGCTTGTTCTAAGGTCATAACTATTCGGATCGAAAATCCTTCAAAAGCTACATTAGAGATAATCTTTAAGGGATCGTCTATATCGTCAACTGAAGGAGCGTCAGGAGAAAACTCCTGAGCTACCAAAAATACCCTGTTAATTTCTTCTTCGTAAAGAGCCGCAATCGGACCTGCCGCCCACATGGGTTCGATCGGCTCTTCCAATACTGTGGGCTCAACTAAATGACCAGGTCTCGGGGAGCTTTCAAAAATCTTGGATAAATATTCGACTATTGCTTTGACCTGTTGTTTTTCAAGTTTGATAGTGGCTATAGAGCTACCCTCAACTACCTGAAGTAAAAAAACTCTGCTTCCAGGTTCTCCTATAGCACCAAAGGTAACTTTATCTGGATTTTCATACAACCATGCGTCAGGCACCTATTGACTCCTTTAATGACGATTTCAGGTTCAAAGCCAATAACTGAGCTAGTCCAAAAGGCTCAGGATAGCTTAAAACGGTTATGGATGCTGGTGTGATAA
This sequence comes from Actinomycetes bacterium, assembly GCA_021791915.1. Lineage (GTDB taxonomy): Bacteria > Actinomycetota > Acidimicrobiia > Acidimicrobiales > JABEUL01 > JAJZNL01. Next base: position 29,270 of record JAJYVQ010000004.1, read on the forward strand.
CAAGTCTCTGGAAACAGTTTAAGTGCATTCCTAAAGCGAAATTAACCAATATTTTAATCGGATCTGCGTGGGAAACCAATACTACCGATTTACCTCGTTGATTTTCCAAGCAGTAATCCAAGAACATTTTCATCCGATATTCCATTTCCAAAAAGGATTCGCCATCTGGAAATCTGAAACTAGCTGGATTTTTGTGGAGCTGATCCCAATTTTTAATCTTATAAAGGTCTTTTAAGTTCCTCCCCGTGTATTTTCCGAAGTCGCACTCAATTAATTTATCTTCGATAATCACTTCTTTTTTGAGAATTGCAGCAATCTGTTCTGCTGTCTGCAACGCTCTTTCTAAAGGGGACGAATAAACTGCCGCAACTTTATTCTTAAAAGCGTCAAAGATAATTTTGCCAGCTTTTTTTGCATCGTCTAAACCTTTTTCTGACAAGTTCAGCCCGGGTCTACGTCCTGGCAATACCTTTCCCGTAGTTGGGGTTGTTCCATGTCTAACCAATATAATATGAGTGGGAGTTTTCATATATTCACAATATCCGAGGCGCTAAATACCAAATAAAGCGTTAATTTAACACTATCTGATTAAAGATCAACTTATTTCAGATTGAACCCGCTTTTAATAAACTTCTTATAATACTATTTCACGGGTATATATTTTCGGGTCCGCTGAGCAGCAAATTCAGGCCAACGTTTCCTTGAAATTCTGGCAAGTTTATGCATGAGTTCTACTGCTTCTTGGTCCTCGTCTGAAGGCTTAGTTTCAAGCAATCCTTTTTTAATCATTCCATCGATTATCTCTTTACCTCGGTCGGTACGAATAACTAATAGAGTCCAGTCAGCAAACTTTCCGATTCCGCCAGCAGAAATATCGGCATGTTCGGCAGCAAAATCAGGACACATTTTGCAGCCTTCCCTTGTCCAATGATGTGCCTCTTTAAGGGGAATCTCATGATAAGAGCCGTCGTGACACCAGATCTGAAATACCCCTTTAATGTTCATCTTCTTTATGGTTTCACGCTTAATGCCGTACCTTTGATCGAAAAGTTCATCAAATATTGCGTCATCAAATGTCTTTGAACATAAAAGTCCTATAGTAAGTACAAATCTACGGGCAGTTTTGCCAGCTTTTTTTGCAGATAACGCATTAGGAACAGAAGCCTGACATCCCATTCCAACCAACGCTAGCCTGTCGATACCTTTATTGCTGGCATCTAGGTAGGCAATCGGATTTGCCGAATATGTGTATCTACTTCCAGCTCCTCTAACTATCTCTTCTTTGGTAGTGGCAACAGTAGGTATCGCTTTCCAACTGCTACTGTCATTTTCCAACTCCGAAATTAACGCTCCATTTATAATGTCATTTTCTAATGCATAAAGTAATATCGAAGTGACAACGCCACCATCTTGCCCAACTTCCTGCAGATTGGAGTCAGTTGTTCTAGCCAAAATAATATCTTGGTAGATCCCAGATACTTCTTCTTCGGTACGGTTTCTTCCGTGCATAAAAATATCGATTTCGGACTCCCAGTCTCTGAATCTGGGGCATGCTCTAGTACACAAAGTACAACCCCGTTGCCCATGTGTGCAGTCTTCTTTACCTCCGTCGATATCTAAATGAAAAGGTTTATACGCACCGTTCTTATCATCGTAGTCCAAAACGTCGTGAGGACATACGATCACACAAGCCGAACATCCTGTGCAGAGTCCGCTTGTTACTACTTCACTATAAAGTTCTTTCCATTGTGGCTTATCAGGAGGCATACTTATATAGTAAGCAATTTTTGGAGCCCGCATGTACAATTAGCTGATTTTTTGAGATTTTAAGGAATAAACAAAAACATAGCTGTACGAATCGCCTCTTTTAGATTGATACAATAAAGGTCTCTGTGTTAAGCTGAGAATAAATGAAATCCAAATCAAAATTTCTTATATACGTCACAATAGGCGGATTTGTTGGAACGTTATTGCGGTATGAAATTTTTATGTTTATTAGGAGTTCGCAATATTCGTTCCCGTGGGATACGCTAACCGTGAACATAGTAGGTGCATTCATTGTAGGGCTCGTGGCAAGCATTATCATAAAGATTTCAAATCCACCTGTATCAGTTCGTCCAACAGTTTTAATCGGTTTCTGCGGCGCTTTAACAACTGAGTCCACAATGGCAGTAAATATAGACAAACTAATGTCTCTTAATGAACTGTTTATTGCAATTATATTTTTCATTGTTACATTAGTTGTCGGTCTATCCGCTGTTATGTTTGGAAACAAACTTGGCGAGTTAATTACAAAATAAAAAAAGAAAGAATCCAATGGAGCTAAAAAACGAAGAAGCCTTAAAACTTACAATAATTTACGGTGAAAATGATCAATACAACCATCACCCGCTTTACGTTGAAATAGTAAAACGAGCACACGAGTTTGGTTTGGCTGGAGCTACTGTAGTACGTGGAATTGAAAGTTATGGCAGAACTAATCATATTCATTCTACAAGAATTCTTTCTTTGTCTTCAGATTTACCCATCGTTATTACGATTATAGATTTAGAAGAAAAAATTACTGAATTTTATAAATCGATCGCTGAACTTTTGGGTGGAGGCATTGCATTTGTAGAAAAAGTGACTGTATTGCACTATAGCTAAAACAAGAATACGGTAAGTTGCTTATTTTATTAACCGGAATAGCGGGAAGCGTAGGAGCCGTCCTAAGATACTTAACTGATAAATTTATCAGCGACAAAATATACGGTGAATTTCCCTTGGGAACTTTTATAATCAACGCCTCGGGTTCGTTTCTTTTGGGATTGATAGTCGGATTGGGATCAGCCCATCACCTCTCTAGCTTTTATTCAACTGTATTAGGTACGGGCTTTTGTGGCGCATTTACCACTTTTTCAACTTATATGTATGAAACTTACAACCTAATTATGTCAAAATCTTATCTTCAGGCAACACTAAATCTACTTGGAACTACCGCAATATGTATAACATTTGCAGCAGTTGGCTTATACCTAAAATAGTCATAGATATTGATGGGGTCGTCAACGGCTCAGATACAAATCGGCGAGTTAACAAAATGAGTTTTTATGCCTACCCACCAAAAAGTGCCTTTCATCTGGGTTGCCTTCATCTGGAATACTTTCATCTGGAATACTAGTGTATTGAAATTGCTTAATTTCCCAAAACGAAAGACACCAATTAGATGTATAAGGTTTAGCAAAAAGAAACCAAAAGTAGTGCTTTCTACCGTTGCATCCGAGTGAGTATCAGTGAGTCTCATCGGATAAAACGGTGTTTTGTATTTCATGAAATTATTAATCTATTAAAGAAATTTGCTCTTTCAAGTTGGAAGGTCCGCCAAGGTTCCTGTGATTGAGAATTTAAGACACTTATAAATTACTTTCTTTATTCATCAAGAAATGACTGCTATATATTTAATATGCATATTATAATAATTATGCGATAAGACAACTTACTGCAACGAAAGCGAAGACTTTACTTTTAGCACTACTCGACGCAGTTGCCACCAGATATGAAGTCGAGATAACTAAGCACGGTCATACAGTTGCACGTTTAGTGCCAGCTTCTATAAGGCACTCATTTAGAGGCAAACTGACTGGGACTGCACGTACTTCTGTTTCTAAACACGAGGATCTTTATTCGACTTATGAAAAATAGAATGTGGAGTGCCTGCGGTTTTAATGGATACGCACGTAGTTCATTGGTGGTCAACAGAACCAGAAAAAAGTTAGCTTGAAGCACTAGCTGCAGAAGTAAGATCCATTACATTAACTTTGGTAATTGCTAAAACTGCCATGATGCTTGATTCAACTTTTCCAAACGATCCTTCTTGCCGTATAATTTATGCCACCGCGGTTGAACGCAGTTGGATGCTCCTCACTTAAGATCAAAACTGCTTAAACATCCCTTTCCAGTGCAAATTGTACTGTGGTAATTATCGTTGACCAGTTGATATGAGAATAATTTGTACCTATTGGCCCTTAATCATCTGCAAAAATATTTCTCCACAATTTTTAGGTCATTGAATTAGGCGTCACAAACCTTACTTTCGGATTTAGTTCAGATATAAATAGTATTATTTTCATTTCCCAGTTGTGATGTCCCAGTTGTGATGTCCCAGTTGTGATTAATTGAATTTATCTTAAGAAAATTTAACAATTCCTTAAAATTTTGCTAAAAGATCCAACACAGTTTCCAACGAATATAAGTATATATCTTTTAAGTTAGGAGGACGAAATGAAACTTTTCAAACACTTAAAAACTACTAAAAATGCTGATAATTCCGTTTATCAATTAAATCAACCATATTTTTTAACTAAAAACCGTGCCAAATCAGTAGCTGGTCTGAAGCACATTGAAGAGTTAAATATCAAAATGACTTATCCTGGACCTGCAAGCTATCACATTACTGTACCAACATACAGCCAAAGACCAGCACAATTCAAACAAATTTAGTCTTTGGCAAATTGAAAATTAGTACTTGGCGAGTTCGGCGAGAACTGCCTGAGCGTGGCCGTCAGCTTTAACTTTATACCAGGATTTTAAAACGGTACCCTTTTCATCAATTAAAAAAGTTGACCTTATAGTACCGACAGATTTTTTCCCATAAAGCATTTTTTCTCCCCAAGCGCCATATGATTCCATCACATTATGGTCAGGGTCAGACAAGAGCTGAAATTTCAGCTTATATTTCTCAATAAATTTTTGATGACTTTCGGCACTGTCAGGCGATATTCCTACCACTGGCACATTTAGCTTTGAGTACTCACGTAAATTATTTTGAAACTGACAAGCTTCTGTAGTGCATCCAGGAGTATCATCTTTCGGATAAAAATAAATAACAGCCTTGGATCCTTTAAAATCCGACAATTTTACAACTTTTCCGTCTTGATTCTTCAAAGCAAAAGCAGGTGCCTTTGAGCCTTTTTCAATTTTTTCCATGTCTAACATATTACACAGCTATTAACAGAACTTATTACATAACCAAAAAAAATTGGAACTAAGCTTTAAGTATAAAATGAAGTGAAACCAGAATTTTATAAATAAAAGAATTTTATAAATTACAAGCTATTAAATATAAAAATATCTGGTGTATAAAAGTGCTTAGGTGAAGCCAAACAACAAGTTGGGAGAAAACGTGGAAGAGACTATTGCAGACAAAATACCTGCCAGACCATTAAGTTCTGATGCCAAAGATTCCGAAAATGGTATCGACAATGGAGAAAATACAGAAGTGAACTTATCTAACGGCAGACAAAAAGTTAAAATCAGTAACTCCGATGGCTCAATGCATATACCCTTTTTAAAAGTCACGTTAAGCTCAACGGATGAAAACGCCAAAGAGGAACCAGTTTATTTGTACGACACTTCTGGAGACTCTAAGCCTTCAGCAGAAGGCCTCCCAAAGATAAGAGAGCCTTGGATAAGGCAAAGAGATCATGTTCAAATCGCTCAAAAAAGATCAGTCACAATTAGAGATGACGGCCGAAAGCGTTTAAACCAGGTAAGACAAAATCAAAAGCTGGAAATAAAAACATTTTCCCATGAAAATGAAGTCCTAGAAAAAAAAGACAGCTGTAATATAACACAAATGCAGTATGCTAAAGCAGGCATAATAACAAATGAAATGGAATTTATTGCATTAAGGGAAAATGTAAGTGCCGAATTCGTCAGATCAGAAGTTGCCTCTGGTAGAGCCATTATTCCAGCAAACGTTAATCACCGAGAACTAGAACCAATGATCATTGGAACCAACTTCTTGGTAAAAGTTAATGCAAACATAGGGAATTCGGCTATCTCGTCTTCAATCGACGAAGAAGTCGAAAAACTCAAATGGGCAATCAATTGGGGAGCCGATACCGTAATGGACCTGTCCACAGGTAACGACATCCATACGACACGCGAATGGATTATAAGAAACTCCCCTGTTCCGATCGGGACGGTTCCAATATATCAGGCATTGGAGAAGGTAGACGGACTCGCTCAAAACCTTAGTTGGGAAGTAATGAGGGACACTTTGATTGAACAAGCCGAACAAGGTGTAGATTATTTTACAATTCATGCAGGAGTAAGACTCAAATACATTCCATTGACCGCCAAAAGAGTAACAGGCATAGTATCCCGAGGTGGATCTATAATGGCAGCCTGGTGTTTAGCACATCACGAAGAAAACTTCTTGTATTCGCATTTCGAGGATATCTGCTCCATTATGGCAAAATATGACGTAAGTTTTTCTTTAGGGGACGGTCTGAGACCAGGTTCTATATCAGATGCCAACGATGCGGCTCAGTTCGCAGAACTTGCAACTTTAGGTGAACTCACTAAAATTGCGTGGGACAACGGTATTCAGGTCATGATCGAAGGTCCAGGACATGTACCGTTAAATAAGATCAAAGAGAACGTGGATTTAGAAAAGCAGCTGTGCTTTGATGCCCCATTTTATACTCTAGGACCACTTACAACAGACATTGCACCAGGATACGATCACATTACATCAGCCATAGGGGCTGCAGTTATCGGTGCGTTCGGAACTGCGATGCTTTGTTACGTAACACCCAAAGAGCACTTGGGGCTTCCCAATAAAGACGATGTAAAACAAGGAATGATCGCCTATAAAATAGCAGCACATGCAGCTGACTTGGCAAAAGGTCACAACGGAGCTCAGATAAGAGACGATGCACTTTCAAAGGCAAGGTTTGAATTCAGATGGGACGACCAATTCAACCTATCCCTAGATCCAGATACCGCCAGATCATTTCACGACGAGACACTCCCTCAACAACCTGCTAAAACCGCTCATTTTTGTTCGATGTGCGGTCCTAAGTTTTGTTCTATGAAGATTACTCAGGATATCAGAGACAAGTTCCAAGAAAATAGTTCTACTTTGAGTGAAGCTGATATTGAACAAGGTCTAAAAGATAAAAGTAAGGAATTTTTGGACTCAGGAGCCAAAATCTACCAACCCAAGTAGGAAGTATTCATCTATTACTTAACCAAGTAAGTAAAATTCGAATAAAATTAGGTTATCCTTTGATATCCTTATTAGTTTATTGATAGCCAAGAGTACAAATAAAGTTAAAGATATTTTCTGCTAAGCACCTTATAGAAAATGTTCACCATAGAGACTGTTCATTAAATAGGCTAATTATAAGAGCGGCTGTTCATATAATTTAAACAATTTTGGTTTAATTAAATTACTTTTACAATTTTTCAATCATTAAACTTAATCAACTGGTCGTGGGCGCAGATCAAAAGCTAAAATAAACCAGAAAAAAGAAAGTGTATCGACAGCCATACATTCAATTTATTGTATAAACTTTAACGAATTGGTTGAACCAGAAAACCTGCTCTATGGAAACTTTAGTATGATATTAGAAATATGAACAATAACGGAACGGAAAACAACCGAATACTTTGCATAGCCGCACATCCAGATGATTTAGACTTTGGAGCAGCTGGAACTATCGCAGGATGGGTAGATAAAGGCTACGACATCTCATATCTGATCGCCACAAAAGGTGATGCGGGGGGATCGGATCTTGGGATTGAAAGGTCCGATATGGCAGCCATTAGACAGACTGAACAGATCGAAGCTGCAAAGCAAGTAGGCGTAGATAAAGTTTACTTTTTGGATTTTAAAGATGGTCAAGTAAAACCAGACGACAAATTAAATGAGGCAATTACCAAAACTATAAGAGAAGTTAAACCGTTTCGGATATTGGGACCATCCCCCGAGATAAGTTGGACCAGGATTGCCGCTTCACACCCTGACCATTTGGCAGTCGGTTCTGCTACACTTTTTAGCGTCTATCCTTATGCCAGAAATCCATTTGCATTTCCACATCTATTAGAAAACGGATTAGATGCTCACATTGTAAAGGAGCTCTGGCTAATGGCCTCGCCTCACGCATTTATAGGTCCAATTCAAGGTCAACTAACTTTCAGTACACAGACAAATGACAGATCTAGCAACACTCAAGTTAACGGAATATTTCCAAATATCGTAACAGGCAACAACGGCACAAAGATTACTGCAGTCGATGTCAGTGCTAACTTTGAGAAAAAAATCAAAGCTCTAGCTAGTCATAAATCACAGATAAACGATATCGATGCCATTGAATCTATGTTGAGACAGTTTTTAAGTTACAACGCAAAACTTTACGGTGGGGAAGATCACATACTAGCAGAGGCATTTCAGGTTGTTACGGATCTTTAATTTGGATATCGTAAACAGCTATTTCCATTGACACTTTTTAAATGATATTCACAGACAATGTTTTGAAAAACATTTAGCAAATAAATTAATTAATATCCATGCTTAAATTTAAAAACAGAAACTATAACATACGTCAAACTGTTTTCAACTCGTTTTTTATTGTAAGACAGCAAATTAACGGTTAAACTTTTTAACTCATTGATATAACTTATTGCCTGAGAACAATTTATACAGCTAATGTGGTTTTTTGGAAAGAGTTACTGATACTTTGTTCTGACTTTCAGCAACTATTTCTGATTTTGAATCACCTTTGGCATACCTTTCTGGATTCTTATCGAACTGTTCTTTACACTTACCAGAACAAAAGTAGTAACCTTTCTTCAGATATATCGAAGTAGCAGCCGCATTCTCTTTATCGACCTGCATCTTACAGATTGGGTCTATCGCAAATTTTGAACTATCTTTTGATTTAAGGCTACTTAAATATAAAATTATAGTTGCTATAAATATGACAATAAAAATCAAGTCTAAATAAAAATTGTAGTTAAACCCAAAGTCGGTTTTATTGATAGTAATTGAGCTGTTGGAAGGAACTAAATGTAACCCCGCAAATATTAATTTCGTCAGCTCACCAGTCACTGCCATAACCAAATAAAATGAAACATACATTTTTATTGCAGAAGACACCCCATAAAATTTCCTATAGATTAAAAGGAGTGGAAACGTAATTAGGTCAGCAAATACAAATGACATAACTCCAGAAAAAGAAATTCCATCTTTATATAAAGCAGCTGCCAAAGGAATATTACCAACTGAACAAACAAAACTTAAAGTAGCTATAATAGGTCCAATCGCAGCGTTCTCAATGTCAGTGTAAACTCCGTGATTTGAGATAAATAGGGACCTCCAAAAAGATACAGGTACAGCTTTGGCAATCAATCCTGCTACCAAAAATCCAATCAAAAGCTCATATTTTAGCATTCTGATATCCGAAAGTGAATATGATGCTGCATCTTTAATTTTTGTAATAAAAGTTCTATCAGCTGTTTGTAACATATCGACTTCCGTAATATCTGATAACATGTCTTCTTTTGTATTCGTAGCTTTATCCAAGTGCTCCATTATCTTGGCCTGTTGACTTTTTGGAAAAAATATTTTACCTACAATACTAAAAAGGATAATTAAAATTGCTCCTCCGATAAATTCTGCCAACAGAAACTGCCATCCCATCAAAATCGCCATTACTATTCCCAACTCAATTACTAAATTTGTAGATGCAAACATAAAGACATTTGCGGATACAAAATCTGCCCCTTTTTGGAAGATCGACTTTGACATCGCCGACGCCGCATATGAACAAGATGAAGAGGCAAATCCAAATATCGAGGCTCTCAAAGTACAGACAGCAGATCCGCTTCCAAGCTTTTTTTCGATCTCTTTTTTCCTAAAAAATGACTGGATTACCCCCGATAGGCTGAATCCCAAGACAAGGGCCCAAAACGTCGCAAAAAACATAAGTCCCGACTCCTTCAGAGACTGAAAGATAAGTGAAACCGCTCTTAAGACACCAAACATGATCTAACAATTCCTTTGTTCTAATATTTCAATAATCTCCGTTAGTTTTAATTCCTGAAAGCTTGAGATTTCAATATCCGCAAGTGAGAAGTCATCTCCCGAAGTCAATACACTCGGAACTACTACTGTGATTAATTTGGCATTTTTGGCAGCCACCAGTCCATTCTTTGAATCTTCGACTGCCAAAGCTTCATCTGGGCTTACGTGTAATCTCTCACAGGCTATTAGATATACGTCGCTGAAGGGTTTGGGTCTTATCTTATCTGAAGTACCCACTACGGTTTCAAAC
>JAJYVQ010000096.1 GCA_021791915.1 Actinomycetes bacterium
TAATACCCATGCCACTGCATCAACTATATTTGACTTACCAGAACCGTTCGGACCAACAATTACGGTAACTCCCTGTTCGAAATTAATTTCTGTAGGTTCTCCAAAGGATTTGAAGCCTTTTACGACTAAGGATTTAAGATACACGGCTTATACTACTCTTTTTTCTTTATTCTTTTAGTTATTTTTTATTTTGTATCGTACTTTATCAGATAAACTCAAGTCTTTTTATTGACGAGCCTTAAAACCGATTTATATAATTATACGCTCCTCAACGATACTTCAAAAATTAAAATTTCGGCATTGCATCACGAATTTCCCAATTTTAATATTTTCCCAATTTTAATATTTTCCCAATTTTAATATTTTCCCAATTTTAATATTTTTTTGTCCTTAAGATATTTGTATTTTTCCAATAATTTTCGATGTTACTCTAAATATTTAAGTCAAAAAATATTTAAGTCAAACCTCTTAAAAAAACTTAAAACAACCGATATTTATACCTTATATATGCTTTGGAACTAACCTGAAACCGATAATGTAAAACAACATATATAATAGAACAGTAATAAATTACAGATAATTTTAAATATAATTTAATTAATGCTAACTTATTAATTAATTAAATAATTAATTTTCGTGAAAGAGAGCTAAGATGCCCGAAAAATACAGCCGTGAAGAGATTGTGACTATGGTTAAAAATCAGCTTGGAGAAATACTAGAAATCGATCCTAGTTCGGTTAACGAAAGCGATTCTTACGTGGATGACTTAAATGCAGATTCGTTGGCTTTAATAGAACTTGTAGAAGCATTAGAGGAAGAACTGGGAGAAAAAGCACCGGGCTTTAGAATTGAAGACGAAGATTTGGAAGATCTAATGACAGTCAGGGACTCTGTTGACTACATATTTGACAAGGTCAACACTGACTGACAATGTCAACTGGAACTAATAAGATCAACAATGACTAATAAGATCCATTCATTAAGTCTGCATAACTCAGTTTTTGTCGTATAAGTATAAGTTGTATAAGTATAAACAGTGCAGCCGGAAGAAGATTCCATACCAAATAATCCTTTCGATCTAATATACAGATATTTTGACCTACCTGTATTCAAACAAGCTCTGACGCATACATCATATACTGCAGAAAACCTCGATTCGGAATCCTATGAGAGACTCGAATTTTTGGGAGACTCAATATTGGGCTTTGTGGTATCAGAATATCTATTTACGAACTTTCCAAACAAGCCAGAAGGTGAACTTGCCAAAATAAAATCCCAGGTAGTGGCGACGAAAAGCTTGGGGAACATTGCTGAAATTTACAACCTTGGAGAGTTTATTTTCTTGGGCACTGGCGAACTGTATCAAAATGGAAGAAATAAACTTTCTACCTTGGGCGATGTTGTCGAGGCATTAATTGCAGCAACATATTTTAGCTACGGATTGGATCTGGCTAAAGAATTTATATTGCAGCTACTTAAAGAGTCAATTAATTCAGCGGCTTTATCACCCGGATCTCAAAACTATAAATCACTTCTTCAGGAACTAGCAGTTTCTCGCAAGCTCCCACCTCCTCGATATGACAGTTACTCTTCTGGTAACGATCACGAAAAACAGTATTTTGTATCCCTATTCATAGGTGATAAAAAATACGGCTCTGGGCAGGCTTCTAGTAAAAAAGCTGCAGAACAAGAAGCAGCCAAACTTGGCTTTGAGAAATTAAAACAAACCCTTTAAAAAACTTACGTAAACTAAATATTATTGCAAAATAAATTTATAAGCAGCGCTGTTGCTTTCTCTGTTTCGGTTGTTTTTAAAAAACCGAATATATCTATTTATTTCAATTATCTGTATTCATTGTGTTAGCTACCTTAAATCAAATATAAAGTGCCCGAACTTCCCGAAGTTGAAACCTTCAAACGTCAGATTGTAAATTATTTTCAGGGCATGACCGTTAAAACAGTGAAAAGCTCTGGAAAAGTTAAAAGTACTGGGAAAATGAAAAGTACTGGGAAAATGAATATTGCAAAAAACGATTCAATTCTAAAAGACTTTAGCGGGGACAGTTTGGAAAGTGTTAGTAGGTACGGAAAATATCTTATAATAACATTTAATTCAACTTCTTTAATCTTTGTATTCCACTTGGGCATGAGTGGCTCTTTTAAGTTGAACCGAACAGAAATATCGGTGCAAGACCAGTTAAATGACATTTTCAAACACACTCATTTCACATTTGAATTCGAAAATGGTATTACTTTGAATTTTGTCGACCCCAGACGTTTCGGCAGTATAAACGTTATTCACAAAGATCAACTCGAAAGGTATATCCTTTCTAACCTCGGACCAGATGCGTTAAATAGGAACTATAACGCACAATCACTTCGTCTGAGCTTAAACAGAACATCTTCAGATATTAAAACTGCCTTAATGAACCAAAAAACGGTGGCTGGACTCGGAAATATTTATGCAAATGAAATTCTTTACGCTTCGTCTATATCGCCTTTTAAAAAATCCAATATGTTAAACGACAACGAAATTGAACGTCTTGTCGATAACAGCAAGTTAATTTTAAAAAAGGCAGTTTCGTGTAGAGGATCTACTCTATCGGACAAAGGATACACTGACCTTTTTGGAGAACATGGATCTTTCCAAAAATTTCACCGAGTTTACAATAAAGAAAATAGTGACTGTAGCAGGTGTAACGAAAAAATTCAAAAGGCTATGATTTCTAACCGGAGCACCTACTTTTGTAGTTCATGTCAAATTCAATAATATATAGTTCTACAAATCTACTTAATATGCGATAGTCGACTGAACTCCATTTTTTCTATTAACTACCAAATATCTCTACTTGAACTCATTCTGCTTAAAGTATTGTATTAATTTTTGAACTAGTCCCAATGTAGTAGATCATATTTTATGCTTAGCCAAACAATATTTCTACGTTGACAATCAATTTAAATGGCATTGGGTTTCCTGTAACTTCTGGTTAAATTATTTTCCGGCTTATAAATTCTTGGTTTTGTTATCTTGCCAATTTATATGTACCAATTTATATGTACCAATTTATATGAAAATGTGATAAATAAAGTTACGCCTTTACTTAGATCAAACCCTAAATATAACCAAAATTCTTATCAAGATCAAACTTACTGCCTGCTAAATTTAATGTCTAGTTTGGGTCCTAAGAGGAGGGTTATTTTACCTTTTATTAAACCACAATGTTAACTTCTTGCCATATATACTTTCACTTTCGACGACGTAAATCTTCGTTAACTCTCTCATATTTGCAACGTCTTACCTGATAAGATCACATTAAAAGCAGATATTATTTGGTTCTCATAATTTGAAAACAATCCCGAACATTTATACGAATTTTGTTATTTGTAACTTCTGTAACTTAAGTTATGATTTTCTAAAAACCGCTTTCTGGGGTGATTAAAAAACCATAAAAGTTAATTTAAAGTAAATTTTTTGCTTCCATTTGGCATTAACCTGAAAAAAGTAATAATCTAATACATATGGAAAAAACCTCAAAACCAACTGTAAGGAAATCTACCGAAACAAAAATTGTTCAATTGGTTGAAAAATCAAATAGCAACTCTTCGAACTCAATAAGAACAAGTGACGTAGACCGATGGGGAAGATCCGAATCTACTAGGGAGATTACACGTAAAATATTCGATCCAATATACAGTAAATACTTTAGAGCAGAGTGGGACGGATTAGAGAAGATCCCTGCCAAGGGTGGAGCATTACTCGTATCTAATCATGCAGGAGCAATCCCACCAGATGCTCCTGTAATAATGCACGGAATAGAAAAAGAACTTAATAGACCCGTATACGGTCTGGCAGACTTCTGGTTCAGAACCTTACCTGTGGGGGGAACTTTATGGAATAGAGCAGGAGGAGTTACAGCTCATCCGTCAAACGCATATGGAATTCTTCATGAAGATCAGCAGTTGGCTTTAGTTTTCCCTGAAGGCGTTAAAGGTCCTTCCAAGTTGTATAAGGACAGATATCAGCTCCGCAGATTTGGACGCGGAGGTTTTGTGGAAATAGCAATGAGAAGTGGAGTCCCCATCATTCCTTTGGCAGTAGTAGGAGCCGAAGAAGCGATGCCCATACTAACGAGAATCTCCAGCTTGTCAAAGCTCTTGAATGTCCCATATTTCCCTATCACCCTAAACCAAGTACTCCTTACCCCATTTTTGGGGCCGATATTGGGAACCTTAGCTTACCTTCCCGCAAAGTTTAAAATAAGAGTATTGGAGCCAGTTTACTTTGACGTACCCCCGGATCAACCGAGGTATTCAAAGACCAGAATTTTAGACGAATCCGAAAATATTCGAACTCGGATACAGGATGCCATTTTTGATATGTTGGCTCACCGAAAGAATCCTTGGTTTGGTTAAAAATGTCAAGAAGAATACTAATTACAGGAATAGATACGTTTTGGGGCTCAATGACAGCAAGGAGTCTGGAAAACGACCCATCAATCGATACGATAATTGGTCTGGGGACTTCAGACCCTAAAGTTGAGCTTGAAAGAACCGAGTGCTTAAGAGCGGATCATAACTATTCTATAGTTTCTAGAATAATTAAAGCTACTAAAGTCGACACAGTAATGCATACTTTTATGGCAACTGAAACTTCAAGTTTTCCAAGCAAAATGCTAAATGAAAACAACGTTATCGGCACTATGAATTTACTTGCCGCAGTAGGTGGAAGCAGATCTGTAAAAAAGCTTATTGTCAAATCTTCATCATTAGTTTACGGCTCCTCCTCTCAGGATCCGACTTTTTTTACTGAACAGACGAGACGCCCTTCTCCTGCGAAACTTAAAATAGAAAAATCGATAATAGAAGCTGAAAGTTACGTAAAAGACTTTGCTCAAGACAATCCTCACATATCGGTGAGCTTACTTAGATTTTGCAACGTAATCGGTGATAACATAACCACTACTATTACTAAAAATTTGCGAAAAAGAGTACTTCCTTACCTTTTTGGATTTGATCCATCCATCCAGTTTGTGTATGAAGACGACGTTGTTGCAGCACTTGTTTTTGCCGCAAACAATAGCTTGGAAGGTATATTTAACGTTGCTGGGGACGAAAGAATTCCGTGGAGCGAAGTAGCTTCTATTGCTGGAGCAAGACTTATTCCATTGTTTGCATATGCCACAAACATAGTGTCTGCACCGTTAATTTCAACTGGTTTTGTGAAAGTGACACCCGAACTTTATGATCTGATGAAATTCGGTCGCGGAGTCACTAACTCAAAATTAAAAGAAGTTGGATTTACTTACTCTTATACTACTCCAAGTGCATTGGCAAAATTCTGCGAATTAAATCAACTTAGAAAAAACCTGGGAAGTGCAAAACCAGAATACAAATACCATAAAGATGTAGAAACCTTCTTTAAACACTCTCCAGCAGTAGTCAAAGAAACAGTCAAAACTGATTAGCTAAAACAGTGCTTTGACTTAACAGTACTTACAATAACTTAACAGTACTTAAATTAGAGTGCCAACAATCAATAATCTAGTTTACCACTCAAGCTACAAAACCAATTTAACTATTAGATTAACGAAGTTTTAAACTGACCTGTCACCACTCTTAGGCGATAAACTTACCATAAAAATTAGTTTTGTTTGACCATTCACTGTCCAAAATTGCAAATCTAGCGTGATCTTCCCAATTCCCGTCGATGATCAGATAATCCTTAGTAATTCCCTCACATCTAAGTTCTAACTTTTCAGCTACACGCAAAGATGCTTTGTTAGTTGGAACTATTAAAATCTCAATCCTGTGCAAGTTTAACATTTCAAAAGCAAACTTTAAGAGCCCTACTGTAGCTTCTGGAACAAAACCCTTTCCGCAGTACCGCTGATCTATCCAATATCCGATCGTCGCAGACTGCATAGCACCTCTTTGGATATTCGATAGATTAACTTCCCCAATAAAATTATCGTTTAGAAAAATTCCAAACCCATAAGCGGAGCCGATTTGGCGCTCGCGTTTCATCATAGATAAACGTGACAAAAATGCCCTTTCGGTCAAATCTGGATATTTTCCGTTGGGAACTCTTGGTTCCCACTTCACCAACCACGCATGGGAATGAAACCGGACCTCGTGCCAATTTTTATAATCTGATGACCTTAACGGTCTAATTAAAACATTCTTTAATTTAAAGCCGTTCTCGACATCAAGTTCGCTAGCAATAAGGTAATCTACGTACTGGTTCATATAAATAACGAGTTAAACCTGACAAAAATAATTGTAATTAACTACTAATAACTTAATACAAGTGATACCCATCATGCCAGTAAAATGTAAAAATATTTACCTATCAAAACCGACTATTGCCGCTAAAACAAAAATACTACTTTCAAAAAGCTACCTTTTGCTTTCAAAGACTTAATTTGCCGAGATTCGTCAGCTTTAGTTACATTCATTTAACAACTGGTTTAAAGAATCAATTAAGAGTTCAACATTTTTGATATTAGCATTGATACCCATTAATCCAATTCGCCATATCTTGTTTGCCAATACTCCTAATCCTCCTCCGATTTCAATATTAAAGTCGTTCAAAAGCCTACTTCTAATATTTGTCTCTTTGCTTCTTAAATCTTCAGGTATATAAACCGTAGTAAGTTGAGGCAATCTAAATTTTCTGTCCACGACTAAGTCAAACCCCATTTTTTCAAACTTAGAATATAGAAACTCTGCGGCATTTAGATGTTGAATAAACACATCGTCTAATCCAATACTTTTAATTCTCTTGAGAGATGCCAAAAGTCCAAAAATCATATTAATTGGGGCCGTATGGTGGTAAGTACGTGGACCATCGGACAGAATATATTCTGCGATTAAGCTCAAATCAAAGTACCACGATTTTGACGGTTTCAGAACTTCCATAGCTTGACTTGAAAATGAGATTGGGGCTAATCCAGGTGGCACATTTAGACATTTCTGAGTTCCTGAAAAAGCAACGTCAATACCCCATTCATCCATACGAAAATCAACTCCGCCTAAAGAAGTTACACAGTCAACGACAAAAATCGATTCTTCTTTCTTTACGGACTCAACCGAATTCAAAACACCCGTGGAAGTTTCACCATGAACAAGCCATAATATCTGAGGTTTGTGAATCTTAACTGCTTTGTTTATCTCGTCGATATCCAGCGGAGATCCCCAAGGTGATAGCACTTCAATTACTTGAGCGCCGAGTCGACTTAACATCTCTTTGGCACGCAACGAAAAAGCGCCGTTTATTCCAATAACAACTTTTGTGCCATCTTCAACTAGATTCATAGCAGTTGCTTCCATCGCACCACTGCCAGAAGCAGTCAGCGGAAAAGTAACTTTATTGTCGGTCTTGAAGATCCATCTTAGAAGATCACAAGTTTCGTCTAAAATTGCCAAAAACTCAGGGTCCAAATGTCCTATCGCAGGTTGTGATAGACCTCGACGGACTTCCTGAGTTAAATTTGAAGGACCTGGTCCCAGAAGAAGCTTTTCCATGTAATTTATTTCAATATTACATTACCAACATCGTACAGTGTAGATTTTAATTTTAAATGTAAGCCATATATTTCAAATAAAATCACTATTTAATGCTTTGCTAATGCAATTAGAATTAGATATTCTCAATCTGAAACTACATAAATCTAGGTAGGACGATTGTTATTAAGCCAATTACAACTAATCTTCTTGGCCGAACTTATTTAATTAATTTGGTTCATTCATTATAAGCAGAAAAAGCTTGTTAACTTAATCTGAGTCACTTTATAAGACTGTCATCACTTAGTAAAAGCTACGACTTACATATTTAGCTATAACTTTAGCTGTTGACAAT
This sequence comes from Actinomycetes bacterium, assembly GCA_021791915.1. Classification (GTDB taxonomy): domain Bacteria; phylum Actinomycetota; class Acidimicrobiia; order Acidimicrobiales; family JABEUL01; genus JAJZNL01. The sequence goes on from JAJYVQ010000096.1 coordinate 7,859, forward strand.
CTTTGGAATCTACATTAAGATCTTTGGCTCTTCTGGGTTTTCTGTGGGTAATCTCACCAGCTAGGTAATTTTATGGAATAATTATCTATATGAAAGATAAAGAACTATATAAGCAAATTTTAGGTATTACTTTCCCATGGGAAGTTGAACATGTGGAGCTCAATTTGGAATCAGGGAGCGTAGATGTGTATTTAGAGCATGCTTCAAAGACTAGATTTAAGTGTCCAAAATGTGACGTTGAATGTCCAGTCTACGATCATACCGAAGAACGAGTGTGGAGGCATTTGGACAGTTGTCAGTTCCATACGTTTATTCACGCTTGTCCTCCAAGAGTTAAATGTAATGATGATGGTATCCATCAGATAACCCTTCCTTTTGCTGAGCCTAACTCTAGATTCACAATGTTATTTGAACGGTTAGCTATTGATGTACTTAGACACTGTGACATAGATGGTGCTAGAGCTATATTAGGTATCAGCTGGGATGAAGCTTGGCACATAAAAGAAAAAGCAGTTGCTAGGGGACTTAAAAAAAGAGGTACCGTAGTTCCAGAGCTAATAGGCGTAGATGAAAAAGCAGTAGCTAAGGGTCATAAATATATAACTGTAGTATCTGATGTTGAGTCATCCACCGTAGTTGACGTAATTGATGACAGAAAACATGAAAGTCTAGATACATTCTTTGAAAAGCTAGAAAAAGACCAGCTAGATACAGTTATGGCAGTTTCTATGGATATGTGGGATCCATATATATTGTCAGTTAAAACTTATTTAAATAATCCAGAAGAAAAAATAGTATTTGATCGATACCATATTATGAAAATCATAGGTACAGGAGTAGACGGCGTTAGAAAACAAGAGTCTAGGATGCTATTTAAAGCTGGAGATAAAACCTTGAGTGGATCAAAGTATTTATGGCTGTATTCAGAAGAAAACCTACCTGAAAAACATAAAGAACGCTTTAATA
>JAJYVQ010000097.1 GCA_021791915.1 Actinomycetes bacterium
TGTAATGTCATGTGATTTTTCTTTTATAATGTTGGAAATTTTATTCCTATAAAACGTTTTAGAACTATCCAAGCTCTCTTTTGATATTGATCCCACAATCAAATCACAATATTTTCCATTATAAAATTCGAATTCACGAACCCCACCCTCTTATTCCGCAAAAGTATTAAAGACGGGTCCAAACAAATTTAAATTAAGTTCTATAGTCTCAAAGTATATTTTCTAAACAGCCAATTATTAAAAATATTGTCAATGAAGCTTTCAATCCCGGCGAACAGGAGTCCAGAATTTATAAACGGCAGAAATGCTATTACCGACAAATAAATTTTCTGACTCCGAAAATTAGCGTTATAGCCAGTTAAAAAACCAACTCGATATTCAGTTATCTTATTTGGAATAGTCCTCCAAACAACGGATGCCACTAATATCTCTGCCCATAAATCCGAAATAAATTTATCCCTCGAGACCGTCCTATCCCGATATCTGTAATTCACTAACCTATCACGCTGCTGGCAAATTTTATACATCAGGCTTAAGTCTTCGGAAGTTGGGGATAGCCGGTCTAACTAAAATGATTCAGTGAGTAAATCAACCAGGAGTTCATCATCCATTATCCGATGACTTGCGAATTTACTTTACCCAAAATACCTAGTGAGATTGCCTTAAATAAATATCCACTATCTGTTATTTCATATTTAGAGCCAACTGGCTGTAAAATATAGAACAGAGCACTATATTGGTAAGGACCTCCAGAAGATTCAGTAGCACCAGGACCTGGTGTTATCGTGCCGTTAGGAAGTTTGAATTTCCCATAAATTTCTATTACTAAAGCCTTCGAGGTAATCTTACTGCTCGCCCCAGTTAACCTTATCGCTAAATCATACGGACTGAGGATCCAGTTATCCGAAGATGGAGTAGGGTCTCCCGCCTTTAGACTTTGACTTATTGCAAAATCTTTAATATTAGAAGCTAAAGATGTTCCATGCAAAGAGGTTAAAAGTTGAACATTCTTCAGTGGTACGACTGAAGTATTGGAAACAGATAAATAACCCAAAACACCAGCCATAAATACAGCCATCACCGCAAGAATTCTATAAACACTTTTTTTTAATTTACTTGCCAAACTAGGCCATCTTCCTTAAATAATTTTCTAGTAATAAGCTTATCAAAAAAGATTCCACCTACAGCGTTGCCACTCTTTGGATTATAAATTGAAACATCGTGAATGAATCTCGATAGTTTCCCATAAATTAACCTGGAATTAAAACCAGCAGGCGCAAACTTTTGGTAGCTATAAGTGTTATTTCCAGTTTTTACTTTCTTCATCATCAACTGTGGAGCCCAGTAACCCTGAATCGCTTGCTACAACATGCCGTGGTGATGAACATAAAAGGTGACAGCTATCGTTTGAAGGACCGTAAACGTCAAGACATAGCCAGTCATTTAGAAGTTGCACTAACATATGAGAAAGAAACTACAATAGAATAATCACTTAACCAACCCAAAAGTAACTACAACTGTAGGGCGACCGCCACTTTGCATACAATAGCGACATTTTCACTGAAGATGGTTTATGATCTTGATGTCGTTAATGGTACGATAGTGAGCTTAAATTGGTAATCGCTTTTTATATCGTTTTTTACCTATTCTGATTCTTGTTCAACAATTGCTTTCTTGACTGATTTTTCATCCACTATCGTACCGTCAACAGCATATGTAGCTATTAAGGATTGACGACAGTAGTTATTAACCGATCTGGGAAGCCCCCGAGCTGATTGGTGAATAAGTCCTAATGCACCATCACTGAACAAGGTATCAGTTCTACCACAGATACTTAGGTTATGGGCAACATAGCTTCTTTTTTCCTCATAAGTCATTGGAGGCAAAAAGTATTTGACAGTAATCCTCTGTTCAAGTACGAGTTAGCTAGCAAGATGCAATTTGTGTTTAAGTGAAAGTTGACCTACAAGTATCAGTAAAAACGGTGAACTTTAGTCCATATTTGAATTACTCAGAAACCTAAAGCATTTACTACAATTCTTACTTCAGTTCTTTGATCTAGAGCGAAAATGACTAATTTTTATTAGTGAACATCACATTTTACTTAACTATTCAACCTAACTTTAAGAAATTATCATCGGACTTAATTTAATTGTTAGTTAAAGCCTTAACTCCTAATTTAAATAAGCCTTTAAATAACTTTGCCTATGGACTCAATTTAAATTGTTTGATAACCTGTTAAGTGATACTCAAATGTATTTATTCATAGTCCAAGTTATAGGGACTTCAGGAGGTGAAAGATGACCAAGCATAGCCTTAAATCTGAACTTAACGAACAAAGCACCGCTTTTTATCGATTTCCTGTTCAAAATAGATTCGGTGAGTACAACTACCTAGATAAGCTAAACACTCAATTTTTAGAATCAAAATTCATAAAATTTAATGCAATTGCAAAATCAGTTCTGCTTCACTACTTAGATTTGGTTCCAGGACAGATTCAAATAAAAGATCAAAATAAGAAATTTTATAAGTTAGGTCAAACCACTGAGCCGTTAATAACAATAGAAATAAAAAACGATTTGGTCTGGAGTCTGACCTTATTATACAACAGCACAGGACTAGGAGTCAGTTATGCTCATGGACTTTTTGAGTGTAGCGATTTGACTTCTTTTTTACGTTTAATAACAGTTGTCTTAAAGGACAAGACTCAATTTTTAAACTCCTTCAGATCTAAAACTTCTAATTTTTCCAATAGGTTTAGACAACTATTTTACTCACAAAATAAATTACTAAGTCGAGATCAAATTCACTTTCATTATGACGTCTCCAACGATTTTTTTGAACTTATGTTAGATGACACTATGTCTTATTCTTGTGCTATCTTTACTGATAGCCACCAAACTTTAAAACGGGCTTCGGAAAATAAGATTCAGAGATTAATTGATCTTCTTGAGATTAAATCTACAGACCACCTTCTAGAAATCGGTACTGGTTGGGGAGGACTTGCAATATATACGGCTTTAGAAACAGGATGCAAGATCACTACCACTACTATCTCAAAACAACAAGAGCTTTACGCAAAAGATAAAGTAAAGCGACTTAACCTTGAAAATCAAGTTGAAGTTTTAGATAAGGACTACCGAGATATTGAAGGTAAATACGACAAGTTAATTTCGGTTGAAATGATCGAAGCACTTAACTGGACTGAACATAGTCAATTCATTAAAACTTGTTCTAATCTGTTAAAGCCTAAAGGAAAAATGGCACTACAGTCAATAGTACACAACGATCAAACATACGAGCGGGCTAAAACAAGAAAAGACTTTATAAAAAAAGTTGTATTTCCAGGCGGTTGCTTGCCTTCCGTAAACTCAATTTTAACGGCAAGTTCAAAATATACCGATCTTTCATTAAGAAAGTTAGAAGATATTGGAAAACACTATGCTGAGACACTAAAACGTTGGAAAGATAACCTGCATCGTAACAATGACTCAGATTTAGTTAAACTCCAATACCAACACAAGATCCCTAGCGATTCCACATTTATACGATATTGGGACTTTTATCTGAGTTACTGTAGGGCTGGGTTTGTAGAAAAATTTATAACCGACGTTCAGATGTTGTTTGAAAAAGCCTAACTTAATAGCCAACAAGTTACGAATTCAAGCCAAATTTACTGAATTTTTTAAGATATTTGAGAATTATGACTAAATTAGTCATAATTTGATATAATAGATATATGGTTATAAAACTAATCGATGATAGGCTTGCCGAAGACATAAGAAAATTTGAGATTCTTTTAGACGACTACCTGAAAGGGGACTTGGACGAAGACTCTTTTCGAATCTTTAGGCTAAACAACGGAATTTACGGTCAGCGTCAGGGGGGACACAACCAAATGGTAAGACTAAAGCTACCGTACGGAGCCGTAACTGCAGACCAGCTCGATACTCTGGGAGATATTGCTAACAAATACTCCAGGGGATGGGGACATATAACTACAAGACAAAATATCCAGTTTCATTTTGTCCAGCTTGAAAATATACCTTCAATGCTGAAGGACTTGGCATCCGTCAATTTAACTACAAGAGAGGCATGCGGGGATACGGTTAGAAACGTAATGGGATGCCATTTGGCGGGTGCCTGCCCACACGAAGTACTAGATATATCTCCTTGGGCTCAAGCGACCTTTGAACACTTTTTGAGACACCCCTATGGTCAACGGCTCCCGAGAAAATTTAAAATTAATTTTTCCGGTTGTACAACAGACTGTGGTCAGGCAATGTTTAACGACGTAGGAGTAGTTGCAGTAACCAGAAAAACTGAAGATAATAAGATAGAATCTGGTTTCAGAGTATTTATAGGCGGAGGGTTGGGAGCGAACCCACATCCAGCCCAAGCACTAGAAGAGTTTACAGAAAGAGAAAACCTATTAGCTACGATTGAAGCAACACTTAGGACTTTCGATCACTACGGAAATCGTGACAATAAGCTCAGGGCCAGGTTAAAATGGGTGATCGATACCATCGGAATCGATGAACTCAGACGTCGAATCTTAAAAGAACGTCAGTTGCTAATAGCATCTTCTAGCTGGCCAGGTGGAATTCCTGATTTGGTGACTCTTCAAGGAGATCTTCCTGTAGGAAAATCAAAATCTGAAGATGTAACCCCACTTGGTACACCAGTCACTTTAAGAGTAAGTAAAAATAAAAGTGAATACGAAAATTGGAAGTCTACAAACGCCATATTCGGTTCTGCTAAAAATACCGTTTCGGTAATCGCAAACGTTAAGCTTGGAGATATAACTGCAAATCAGTTTTATGCTTTGGCAAATATTGTCAGAGAGTTCAATATTGAAGTTAGAACCACCAACAGACAAAACTTAGCCTTCAGATCTCTGACTCACGAAATGTTACCTGCAATTTATGAGAGATTAAAATCTATAGACATGGCTGATCCAGGAGCTGAAATGGCAAGAGATGTTGTATCTTGTCCAGGAGCTGATACCTGCAATTTAGCTGTTACCCAAAGCAGAGGTTTGGCAAAAGATATATCAGAAAAACTCGAAGAAGCTGGATTAGGAGATGTCGGAGGAGTTCGCATTAACATCTCAGGCTGTACTAACAGCTGTGGTCAGCACCATATAGCGGATATCGGATTTCACGGAGTTGAAAGAAGGGCTCACGACAGACCCGCACCAGGTTACCAACTTTTTCTTGGAGGACATGTTGGTTTAACTCAAATCGAATTTGGAAAAAGGGCTTTGCGACTACCAGCAAAAGCTGTTGGTGAAGTTACTGTGATAATTGTAAGACAGTATTCAGAAACCCGAGAGCCTGGCGAAGCCTTTCAGACTTGGCTTGAACGAACTGGCGGAGCAAAAGCAATAGCGACACAACTTAAAGAATATGACAGTTGGCCAGACCCAGAAGAAAAGCCTGATTACTATGTTGATTTTGATGAAACTGGACCTTATGTCGCAGAAGTTGGGCAGGGAGAATGTGCTGGCAGTTGACGGTTACTAAATAACCCTAAAGTGCCTTAAATCCCATTTAGTAACAGTTTTAAACTACTTACTAAATACATTTTTCATCATTAAAGCTTGCTAAATCCTCAAAAGTTAAGGTTCTAATTCCCACTACGTGGATTGGTAAAGCTGACTAACTTCGACTCTGATAAATGAGTTATACTTGACAAATACTTACATTTTGTCATTTCCCACATTGCTTAAAATAAACATTTAACAATTCATTAAAACAAAATAAGTTGTTAGAACTTTGAAAAAGAAACCAAATTAATATAATGAGAACTTCAAATACAGTCAGCCATCCTATATTTGCCAGATTTTACTCTGCTTTAGCAAAAAAAGCTGAGACTGCGGGTATTGGAGAACATCGTAAAAGATTATTAGATTCTTCGTCTGGCAAAATAATGGAAGTCGGTTGTGGTTCAGGATTAAATTTTTTTCACTATCCAGATACTGTTGAAAAAGTAGTCGGAGTAGAACCAGAAGAGTTTCTAAAATTGAAGTCAATTCAAGTGGCAAATCAGCTTAAAGACAAACTTAATATTGAAGTTGTTCAAGGAGTAGCCACTTCTCTTCCATTTGACGACAATACTTTTGACTGTGCAGTCACCTCGCTTGTACTGTGTTCTGTGGATGATCCCAAAAAAGCAATTTCTGAAATGTACAGAGTTGTAAAACCTGGCGGTGAACTTAGATTTTATGAGCACGTCAGATCAAAATCCCCCAAATTTTCACAGATGCAAGATAGAGTAAATAAATTTTGGCCTTATTTTGGAGGTGGATGCAACTGCAACCGCGATACGCTTGGTTATATTAAAGATTCTGAGTTTGAAATTAAAGAAGCAGACGAATTTAATTTTGCTCACTCAAAACTTCTAGCACCTGTAGCGCCAATGATTTTGGGCATCGCCATAAAACCCGATTTAAGATAATATTCTTATTAACCCTAAGAATATAACGAAACCAAGTTCTGTCGGAATCGCTAATTTAGTGTAACTTTCTTTCCAACCTTTATCGATCACTGTGCCGATAACTCGCACAACAAAGACCGCAGAAGCTATCATTAATATTCCACTTAATCCATCTTCCTGTAAATGATTCAATAATAGGTAAAAGAAAAAACCAGACATCCCAATTGATAAAGCTCCGTAATATGCTCTCACTTCAGTTTTGCCAGCAGCAGTGTCATACTTTAAAGCAAAATTAGAAACTAAAGCAGGCTTTATAAGTAGCCCTAGACCAAAAAACAAAAAATAGCCACAAACCGCCAACATAGTAAGATCTACGATAAGTTTCATATATTCCTTTCGTACCAATACAACTTAAATCTAACTTACCGCATAAAATCTGCTCAAAGTGCACACAAGAATAAAATGATGTTAAATCTTAATTAGAGTTCCTGGATTTAGAATTGTCTGCGGATCAAAATAAGTTTTGGCGGCTTTTAAATAGTCAAGATATAAACTAGATTTTTCTTTTGCAAACGCCTCTCGATGATCTTTTCCAACTGCATGATGGTGAGTAACTGTACCGTTATATTTGACCACTGTTTCATTAGCGATTAGCTTTATCTCATTCCATTGAGATATCTGACTCCCTTGATCTCCTTTTGCGATTACTGAAAAATATGGAGCAAGTCCATTTTGATAAGCGTGAGTTATTCTGCAGGTTATCCAACCTAAGTTTTTCAGCGATTTTGAAATATTACGTTGAACGCCACTAATTACATTTTCATAAAGTTCGTCAAAGTTGTTCCAAGTTACAGCCGTTTCAAAAGTCTCCACGATTAGACCGAGACGAACAAGAGCATCTCTTATATAGGGAGCTTTAATAAAAGAAGCCTTCCAAAGTTCAGCCGCACTTGACTTATTGCTACTGTCAGATTCTGAGTTACCCCTTATCGTAATTAGCTCCGATGCCAATGTACCTTTATTTCTAAGGCATATCTTTTTTGCTTCTTCATACAAGAAATTTACTGGATTATTGTACGACTCAAAGCCTAGTAACAATACGGCTTTATTTTTGCTAGACACTCCATTAATTAAAGCCTCAAGCGGATCAAGGAGCCTACAGTTAGAAGGATTGAGTCCCGATTGAGCTATCTCTTTTAAACAAGTGATACCTTCTTTAAAGGATTCAAAAAGTATATCGGCTTTAGCCACGTAAATAGGTCTGGGTTGAACTTTAACATATGCAGAAGTTATAATCCCTAATATTCCTTCTGAGCCAAGCCAAAGTCTGTTTTCGTCTGGACCCGCCCCAGAAGCAGGAAGTCTCCGACTAACGGTTTTGCCAGAAGGCGTTATAACTTCAACCGACTCCAATAGGTCGTCAATATGGGTAGGTCCCATGGCAAAATGACCACCTGCTCTAGTAGCTATCCATCCGCCCAAAGAAGAAAATTCAAAACTTTGGGGAAAATGTCTTAACGTCAAACCATATTTTTTCAATTTGGTTTCCAACTGAGGACCCAAGATTCCAGTTTGAAATTTAGCAGAGCGCGAATAGGTATCTATTTCACTTAAAGCGTTCATATAGGACATATCCAAAGAGATCCACCCCGAATAGTTTTGTTTGTAATCACTATCCATTTCAACTCCTCCAACCACAGAAGATCCTCCACCATAACAAACCACTGCTATATTCTTCTTTTCAGAAAATTCCAGGATATTGATAACGTCGTTTTCTGTTTTCGGAAAGACAACGGCATCAGGTGCGCCATCAAATGAGTTGTTTAATCCCCTAACTACATCTTTAAAAGAACGTCCATAACTATGCTGTGCTCGTTGGGCTAAAAAGTTATCTGCCAATGATTCAAGAGATTTTGGCAGTTTTATGTTCGGATGAGGAAGTTTTAGGTCTTCTACTTTAGGAGCATCTTGTAACTTACCATCAATACCGACGAACCCACTTAGCATGTTTGAAAGTTTTTTAATTTCCGCTTTTTTTAACTCATCTTGTTTGTAGCCCCATCCCCAAAAACTCCTAACTTTTGACATAACCTAACCTTCTTTGAACAAATTGTATAATACGTACAGCAAAATATATTGCTAATTTTCCGTTATTATCGAAATTACTTAAAAGATAGTAGCTCAGCTATAGATTTATATCCAATTAACATAATTTAATAACTTTTGTTTAAGTTAATTGCTTGATTAATTGTTATAGGTTAAAACGAACCATAAATTTAGATCCCTAAAAATATATACATTGGGAATATGAATAAGAATATATAATTAACTAAATCAAAAGTTATTAAATTATGTTA
>JAJYVQ010000098.1 GCA_021791915.1 Actinomycetes bacterium
TATCTCAGGTGGTACAAAGTTTACCGCCTGCTGTTCGTCGACAGGTATCTCCGCTACAAGTACTCTCGCATTAATCCAAATCGCCCCATCCAAATTGTCCATATTCATTTTTTACCAATCCTTTCTAATAAGTTTTATATCTCAGAATCTTTCTGCCGCCAACATACCGAGTACTTCGTTACAGCCGTCTTCGATCATCGACGCCCGCGCATCTCTCATAAGTTTTTCCACCGGATAAGCTTTAGCGAGTCCATTGCCCCCGAAAATCTGTATAGCTTCACTTGAAATCTCAAATGCACTCTGAGTAGACGTAACTTTAGATGCAATTGACAATTTCAAATTTGGTGTTCCAATGCCATTGCAAAGCACCGCCTGACGACTTAGGTATCTGGCTGCTTCCAGTTTTCTGTACATTTTAAATAAGCGCGATTTAACGCTCTGATGTTGAATTATAGGTACTCCAAACTGCACTCTCTGTTTAGCATATTCGACTGCCAATTCAAAAGAAGCACGCGATACTCCGACAAAGGTGGCACCCATCCCAGCATTTGCCATCGACAAGCCCATGTCTGATCCCAATGAACCCATCTCAGGAGAGATAACCATATTCTGTAAAGGAACCTTTACGTTATCAAAAAATATCTCTCCCTGATTTAAAGCCCTTTGTCCCAACTTATCCAAAGCCGAACCTCTGCTAACCCCTGGTAGAGTTAAATCTACGAGAATTCCGCCCAAACCTGCGATCCCTTCACCCATATCAACGGCACAAAATAAAGCTGCATTTTTTGCTATGGTCCCATTTGATACCCAAGCAGCCTTTTGTCCATTTATCTCTAAGTAGTCTCCTGTCTTTTTTGCAATACAGTTTGGCTTCCCCGGCATATTGTTTAACTTGTCACCAAAATAAATAACGTCACTGCCGTGATCAGGTTCGGTTATCGCCCAACAGCCAATTTGTTTTGCGCTACCAAATTGCTCAATCAATTCAGAGTTGCCTGATAACATTGCAAGCGCTCGTGGGAAAATAGAAACTTCAAGTGATATCGCCAATCCAGAGTCTCCCCAACCTAACTCCTCTGAGATCATAGAGCTTAACAGTGCCACTTTCGAAGGTGGCAAACCTGTGGATGAAAGCTCAAACATGTCTACGCCTAACTCCTGATACTTTTGGAAGACATTCCATAGTGGCGAATCTGGTGCGATAACTTGGTTCGGGTCAGAATACTTGTCCAACTCGATTCCCGTCGGTCTCATGACTGTATTAGCAAAGTTATGGACGGCTTCTAAAATCTCTTTTTCTTCTCGGCTAATATCAGCACTTATTTCAGTTACCGTCATTTTCTACCTTTCTTACTAACTCATTAGTAACTCATTCTAACGAAAACACTGTCTACCCTTCTAAGTAAACCAACATAGAATCTGTCAGTTCGACGTCACTATAACTGTCGGATTACAATTAAGTTTCCTACCACTATTTTTTAGCAAATTAGTTATTTCCTATAGAGTATTTAGTCCCATTTAAGTAATTCCAACTATGAAATTCCAGATCCGAATTTCCAGATCCGAATTTCCAGATATATATTGAAAACAGATGCAAAGTCATGCAAGTATTTGAATGACCAGACCTTTCAGTCGCCTAATGTCTTATCTAATTTCTTAATAAATCTGAGAAAGGTATTTTTCTTCCTCACAAATTTAACAATCTAGATGGATTAAGTAAGGTTAATTTTTATTAAATTCTAAGGTTAAGTTAGATTGGTTGAAGTACAAATTTGCTTAACGACAAATTTCTTAAAACATAAAACTAGACTACTTAAAGTTCAGCCTTATAGGTCAAAAATCGTAAACAATCTGACTACTTAAAGTTTTAATTGAAAAATCTGCCGATTAGGACCGATTATTCTTCGGTATATTTCTTTTCTAAAGATTTTGCAATATTATATGCTTCTTCTACTGACTTTCCACTCTTGCCAATCAACCAACAAGTTAAGGGTGCAGCCTTTCTTTCTGTACTATGAGCAGCCATACCAGCAATATCCAATAACTTATCTGCTTCTTCGGAAGTTATGGACCCGATACCTAGCTCATCTGCAAAATCGTCCAACCAACTCTCTAATGATATTGTCATATGCTTATGATAGCACTTCTGATTTATAGACTAATAAATTTAACTGAATTTCATTAGATTACGTAAAGGTTATTTCTTTATGTAAGTTTTTTTACTACACTTTAACTATGATTAATATTAGCCCTAAGAAACACTCACATGAGAGATCAAACTCCTGTGGTGGAACACACCACGCCACTGGAGGCTGCAAGTCTAATTGCAGAGCGATTTTAAACCACACTCGAACAAAATTAATAGATAAAAAAGAGTTTTTAGATAAAGCAGAGCTACGAGAAATTTATGAATTGCCCGAAAACAAGACTGGCGAACTACTACAACTTGCCCACGATGTGAGACTTGCGTGGTGCGGTAATACCGTTGAGATTGAGGGCATTATTTCTGCAAAAACAGGTGCGTGTAAAGAGGACTGTAACTTTTGTTCTCAGTCGGCTAAGCATCCTTCAGCTATTTTGCCAACTAAATTTCTTTCAAATGAAGAGCTCTTAGAAGCCGCAAGTAGTTCCAAAGACTTCGGAGCTACTGAATTCTGTATTGTGCTTGCCGAAACCGGTCCTAGCGAAAAGACAATGCAGAGACTAGAAGAGGTTGTTCCGTTTCTAAAAGAACAAACTGGATTAAACATTAATGTATCAGCCGGGATATTGACCGAATCACAAGCTGTTAGATTAAAACAAGCTGGAGTTCACCGGTACAATCATAATTTGGAAACCTCTAAATCCTTCTTCGGTAATGTGGTTACGACTCATTCGTACGACCAGCGGTATGATACCTGTAAAGTCGTAAAGTCATCTGGAATGCAGCTCTGTTCTGGACTACTGTTTGGACTAGGTGAGTTGCCTTTGCAGCGCATTGAGGCATTAATTGAACTTCAAAGCCTTAGACCCAATGAAGTTCCGATCAACTTCTTAAATCCCAGACCTGGAACTCCGTTAGAAAAACAACCGCTGGTTGAACCAATCGAAGCATTAAAACTCATTGCAATTGCAAGACTAGCTCTTCCAAACGTAATATTGAGATATGCGGGCGGAAGAGAAATTACGTTAAAACACCTGCAATCTGCTGGAATGACTGCCGGAATAAACGGTCTTATCGTAGGTAACTACTTAACTACGTTAGGACGTTCTCCTAAAGAAGACTTAGATATGCTAGAGGAGCTAAACATGCCAATCGGATCTTTGTCAAGCCTTTTTTGATTTAATATTTTGAGTACTAGAGGTCCTAAAATCTACCCAAACATCTATAAAACAACAGGTTTCAGGTATCAAAAATCTAACTATATTTTAGATTCAAATTGATGTTAAAAAGTAACGGCGGAAACAAAATCAAGTATCTTTTGAGCTTCTTCTTTTCTTTGATTTGAAGATACCACAAGAAGATCTGCCATCAAAACTTCGATTCCGAGAGACTCTATCTGACTTACGTAATCAATATCACGATAGTCCAATATGAAATAGTCTATAAACGACTTATACATATCTGCGACAGCATATGGATTGTGCCCATAACCTTTTGTGGCTAAGAACTTCTGTCTCAAATTAGCCCGCTGAATTTCAGCAGGTCTTAGAGGGTCCACTGCAGAAATAACTGGGCTGACTGCGACTATGGGCTTTTTCCTGGCTAAAAGTGCATTTCTTATCTGCTTTACTGCAAGCATGGGTCCAATGCTTGCAATTGGACTACTAGGGGCAATTATAACAACTTGGGAGTTTTCAATTGAATCGACTACTCCTGGGGCTGGAAGTGCATTCAAAGATCCTTTATAGATAACATCGTCGATTTTAGGATCTCCACGAAATTTAACAATAAAATCTTGAAAGGATATTTCTTTGCCAGAAGAAACAATTACAGTAGACACACTTTGATCTGACATCGGCAATACTTTCCAATTGAGACTATATTGTCTCAGAATAGTTTCAATCGATTCAGCCAGCGTTTTGCCAGTTATGAGCTTAAACGTTCGGCTAAGATGGGTTTTTAGATCTTGATCACCTATGTGAAACCACTGTGGCTTAATTTTTGACAACAACCTATCTACTTTAAAAGTGTCGTTTTTGATTCCAAATCCCCGATCTTCGTCAAACAAGTCTGCCAAAGAATAAATTACCGAATCTACATCAGGACTGATATGCAATAGGTTCTTTTTTAAATCGTCGCCAGTATTTACGATACAGGTGCCATTGTTTACAACTCTTTTGAACCCGTCTAAAAACCTTGCCGCTCCAAAACCTCCGCAAAGTACCGTTATTTCCGGCTTTGATACGAGGGTGTCCAACTTTAATCTCCTTTAGAAAATTGCCGCTCGTCCCTGCATAAATATTCCATTATGCACAAAAAACCCTCTTATTTTATTTTCTTCAACAATCGCATCGTGTCCAGACTTATTTCTGCTTTGAACAAAATCTTTAAGCTCCGATTCAATTTGTTTTCGTCCTTTGGAACTAATTGCTCTGGAGGCATCTTTTAGAGTTCTAATGCAGCTTGTTATAAGTTCGTCTGGATTTGACTGCACATAGTTACAGAATTCTACTAAAAGATTAAGCTGTTCTTTCATCTCAGAAATGTCTTTGCCATGATTTACCGAGTCAATCCACTTTTTAACAGTATCGAACTCCAAGATACTTTCACTGTTAAAAGCTACTTTCTCGTCGGCATTTTCCGAATCGCTAGGTTCTATGTCCTTAAGTACTTCGCTCATTCCGGCAATCCAAACATTCTCGAAAGCATCTTAACTTCCATTTCTCTATGAGGGAACGGTCCTGGGTCTTGAATTAACTTATCTTTCTTTAAGGATTCAGTGACTTCCAAATCTTCTTCCCATGGAGTATCAGCACTTCCTTCAAAATAGTTATTTGAAAGAGGTCTACGCGGGCGCTGACCTCCAGCTGCCATCTCTTCTGCTGGATATCCAAGTAGCTGAAGCCAAATCGGAATCCAGCTATCGGGAACATGGAAAAGATCTTTTACCTTATCTGGTGCTGTAAAAGCATGTAGACAACTGCCCAACCCTTCATCCACGGCAGCCAAGAGTGCATTGGCAATTGCCTGACCTACTTCTATGGTCCCCATAAACATAACAGCCATCTGATTATCTGCGATAGGTTTAAGAACTTGTGGCCATAAAAACTCGTCTACGTAAGCTTTTGACCATCCGTGTGAAGGTGTGAGTACGTGATTTTCGACTAGTTCTTTAAGTCTGTCTGCTCCACCTTGTGGATAGTTGGTATCAAGGTACCAAAAAATGTACACAGGAGCCAAGTCCAAATCAGCTGTCGTCGTGGGATTTCTTAGGGCCTCCAGAGTTTCTTCTGGTAAATCTTGTCTTCTTACTACAATCGCCTTAGCATAGTCTGCATTCATCGATCTGGAACTTCTGTTAGAAGCTTCTAGTATTTTTTGAATCTTTTGTCTTTCTACTGGTTGCCAAGGTTTAAAAAACCTTATGGATCTTCGTGTTCCGACTACTTCTTTAAATTCCATTTTGACTCCTAACTATAATTCAATTCTATTAAACTTTGTTCAATTTTTCTAATTGCTTAATAACTACTATTTGGTCAAGATACTTACGACCGCAGCTGCGGCATCCGTACCTAAAAATCCACCACCATTTTCTGCCAGTGCAACTCTTGCTTTTTCAACTTGTCGAGCACCGCAATGACCTCGAAGTTGTTCTGTTAACTCCACAATCTGAGCACACCCTGTAGCACCTATAGGATGGCCCTTAGAAAGCAGTCCTCCACTTGGATTTACTGGTACTTTGCCACCAAGATACGTAGCTTTGGATGCCAAAAAGTTTGGACCTCCTCCTTCTTCAGCAAGACCAAGCTCTTCATACAACATTAACTCTGCTGGAGCTGCAGCATCGTGAAGTTCAACAACATTTAAATCCTCTGGAGATACTCCTGTTATCTCGTAAGCCTTTTTCGCCGCATTCGTTGCCACACTTGGTTCACCTACAGATCGGTCTTTGCCTGAAAGCATGACTGATGCTCGCAGTTTAATCATTGGAACACCAAGTTTGCGTGCAACTTCCCGAGATGTCAGCACCACGGCAGCTGCGCCATCTCCAATCGGAGAACACATTAAAAGAGTAAGCGGGTTAGATACCATTCTAGAATCTAAAACTTCTTGTACGCTAACTGTATGTCGGTACTGAGCCTTTGGGTTCAAAGCTCCGTTAGCATGATTCTTCGATGCTATTTTTGCAAAGTCTTCAGCAGTTGCCCCACTCTGTTGCATATAAAGTTGTGCGGCAAGACCGTATACGTCCATAAATGCGGACTTCTGTCCGCCACCTTGATTTTTCTCATTTTCTGTGCGGGGTTTATTTTTTTTAGTAGAACTATTATCACTGCTACTATTATGGGAACTGTCGTGCTTTGCATCTGTAGATCCTCCTGAAGTGGCTTCAGGTGGTGGCCAACCTAAAAGCACCTTTGAAAGTGCGTCTCTAGCCATTGAGAAGTCTTCCATATCTATTGCTGTTCCGATTGCTGAAAGCGACCGTATCTTGTCGGCGTGAGTAAGTTTTTCTGCTCCAATTGCTATAGCAATGTCAACTGCACCGGAAGCTACAGCCATCTTCGCCATAGAAACTGCACTTGAAGAAGATGCACAGGCGTTTTCTACATTTAATATCGGAACTCCGAGTAACCCTGTATGATGAAGCGCAGACTGACCTCTAATCATCTCTTGGGTCGTAATTACTCCGCCTACGGCATTTGCAAAAAATACCATGCCCACATCTTTAGGTTCAATTGAAGCGTCTTTTAAAGCTTCGTTTAAAGCTTCTTCTGCCAGGCTCCTCACTGACCGATCAAAAAACTTTCCAAAAGTTGTCATGCCAACACCGGCCACTATAACATCTCGCATATCTTTCTCCTAATTCTTCTTAGTTTTAACTTGATCTTTTACTTGAGTTCCTATAAGACTCTTTATAGTAGAGTCAAAGGTTTTATCGGTAAGTCCCCTGTTTTTTAGTATCTGATACTGAATTCTGTGAGTGCCAGTTTTAGGCAGCTCGTCCACAATTTCTATATATCGCGGTACCGCATGTTTAGCCATCTTGCCTGCACAATAGTCAAGAATTTCGGCATAGTCAAGTGTGGCATTCGGTTGTAAAACTATAGCTACCATAACTTCGTCCTCTCCCAATTCTGAAGGTACGCCAAAAGCCGCAGACTCCAAGATTGAGTCGTTTTGATTTAAGACTGTTTCTATCTCCCAAGCAGAGATATTTTCTCCGAGACGCCTAATCGACTCTTTCTTTCGCCCTCTATAATAAAAGTAACCTTCAGAGTCCACTTCAGCTAGGTCGCCAGTATGAAACCACCCGTTCCTATTGGCCCATTGGGTTTCATCGGGGAGATTGTGATAACTGGTCTGGGGACCGTTAGGGCTTTTGAACACCAACTCACCGACTTTATTTGGCCCTAAAGTATTGTCATCATCGTCAACTACTGTGAACTCATAGCTACCTAATGGCTTACCCATTGAACCGACTTTGGCTTTGTCGTTCAATAAAAGACCAGGCGCATCTACCATTCCGTAAAACTCTACAAGTTTTACTCCGAATCTAGATTCGAAGGCTTCCCAGCGATCAGATGGACATCCAGCTGAAAGCACAGTTCTAACTGAATGTTCGCGATCGTTTGCTCTAGGAGGCTGTTTAAGCAATATACTTATCATTCCTCCCAATGCGTTAAACTCAACTGCATCGTACTTTCTTAAATCGTCGAAGAACCTAGAGGCTGAAAACTTCTTAGCCAATGCCAAACGGGCATTCAAGACTATTGAGCCAAATGCCGAAATTAATAGGGCATTTCCGTGAAAAAGTGGTAGCGCAGTGTATATAGTTTCACCGGGTTTCACATCCATGGCAGCAAGTAAAGCGGCAGCTCCCGATTGGGTATCGTTAGCTTCATTTACCACTCCTTTAGGAGGACCAGTTGTCCCAGAAGTATATAACAGTCCACTCACGCTACCAGGCTGAGATATTTCAACTTCTGGATCGTTTGTAGAAGCTGCACCGATTAATTTTTCAAATGAATGTCTCCCCTCGAATTTTGACGAATCATCACTTAAATTAACCACAATTACGTGACGCAGATTGGGTAACTTTGGCTTAAGCTCCAAAATATAATCTAGAAAATCAGGTTCTGTAACTATTACAACTGCGCCCGAATCATTAAGGTAGTGATGCAAGGTAACAGACCGCTGTGCGATATTTATAGGTACAGAAGTTGCCCCAATAAAAGTGCAACCAAAATGTGCCCATAGAAATTCTGGTCTGTTTGAAAGCATTATGGCGACATGATCCTTAGGTTTGACTTCTAAGTTGACTAAAGCATTAGCGAATCTCAAACAGTTATCTAGAGTGTCCTTCCATGAATAAGTAGCATCTTCGTAGCAGAGCCAGGTAGCATTAGGGTCTTGGCTTGCGCGCTGCCTTAAAAGAATCTCTACAAAACCTTGCGATCTAGTCACGGTTCGTAACTTTCTATAAGTTGTTTAGCACCAACTAAACTTAAAAATTCATTTACGCCATCTTCAATAAGAGCAGCTCTAGCATCTCTGAAG
>JAJYVQ010000099.1 GCA_021791915.1 Actinomycetes bacterium
CAATTAAGCTGTTTAATTTGGATTTCCAAATAATTAAAGTTAGCAAATTGAAATTACATTACATAACACTTTTTTCAAAATTTATACTAAACACACCCATAAATCCTAGAAGCGTCAAACAACTATGCTATAGTCTGTATTGTTTAAGATTATCATGCGGGAGGTATTAAAAATGTGGTGCACTTACTGCGGAGCACAAAATAATGACCAAGCGGCATTTTGTCAAAGTTGCGGAAAGCCAACTAGTAGACCGGAAAATACTGTATTACCTTCTCAAATACAGTTAGACTTAAAGCGACTTGGTACTGGAGATTTAGTAGTTTTAGGGTCAACAATACTACTATTTATTTCGCTCTTTTTGCCTTGGTATAGTTATTTTTTCGGGTCACTTTCAGCTATGAGTGCGGGTGGTTTCAGAATTTTAATTCTTATTCTGTCGCTGGCAATTATTGGGTACTTGTTTTCTCGAACCATGTTTGACAAAATGTCTTTGCCTATTTTACACTGGCAACTACTGCTTATAGCAACTGGTGTAAATTTTTTGCTGACACTGTTAGCATTTTTCGTAAAACCTATTTCCATACTTCAGTGGGACATCGGTGCATATCTAGCAATAATATGTGCAATCGGTGCTGTTGTTGGTGCTTTTGTCACAAGATCCCCAGCTCTAATTAGTACTGTTTTTAATCCAGATCAAACTAAGACAGTTACTACTCAACCAAGTGTTATGCAAGCTGAGTACTCTAATAATCCGCCTCCGCCTACAAATTATCAGCAAACTCCAATACCAGTAGATTCAAATCAAGTTTTAAAATGTAAAAACTGCTTTAACGAAATCCCATATGGAAATCAAGTCTGCGGAGTTTGTGGAACTCAAGTAACATAAAAAATTATAAACAAAAAAACTTGTTAATTTAATAGCTTAATATGTAATAATTTGATTCAAATAAAACAGTTACACTTTGTAAAGCACGATCTAAAAGGTTAGTGTAATCTAAGAAGCTTAAAACTACAAGTATAGTTATCTAACAAAATTAAAGTCACGGCTTGTTTGGATCATATTGCAACAATCCAAAGTTTGAAATTGCGATAACGGTTATGAAAATGTTTTAGCAAATCTGCCAATTACTTTTGTTGCTACAAACAAAAACCCAACGATTATTAGTATTACAAAAGCTGCATCGTTGGACAAAATCTTCGCAGATTTAAACGGTTGGTTATAGTCAGTCCAAACTAAATATGTCAAATAAGGAAGTTGGGAATGTGTCAGTGCCAATTTTGGATAACCGTCCAACCAACCCGCTGTATACAGCATAGGAGCCGTCTCTCCAATAGCAATTGCAATTGCTATTATTAATCCGTTAAGAATCATAGGAATCGCAGGCTTAACAACTACTTTGAACACGGTCTGCGTTTTATTCATTCCGAGAGCACCGGATGCCTCTCTGTAGGATGTTGGTATCTTAGATAGAGCAGTTTCAGTTGATTTAGCAATATAAGGAACTACCATGATTGATAATACAATGATGGCAGCTGAAGCCGAGAATCCCCAATTTAATTTGAGAACCAAAAAATTGTAACCGACAAAACCGAAAAGAATCGATGGTACACCCGACAGAATATCCGCACACGTACCGACTATTTTTTTAAATCTGGAACCTGCGAATTCGGATAAGTATATTCCGGTTCCGACCCCAACTAAACCAGCCAATATTCCTACTCCGATAATTATATAAACGGTTCCAACGATAGCATTTGCAATCCCTCCTCCGTTACCTTCAGTAGGTGTAAACAAAACAGAGAACTGCCAATCTGAAAGCGAGTTATAGACAACATTAAAAACTAGCCACAATAAAGGTGCCAAAATTAAAGCCAAGAATAGTCCGAATATAATCCAGGCTAATGAATTCTTGATTTTTCTCAACCTTAAAACTCGAAGTGAAAGCGAAAGCGTCAATGGGCTAAAAGGTGCTTGAGAATTGTCGGAATTCCTTTGATTAGATGGTTCTTCTGTTGTGGCAGTAATATTTGTCATGTTCAAATTAAAGTTACTTTGCTCATCCGTTCGGTAGCTGAAGCTTGTTTGATCGCCCGATCATAATTCTGGCAAATACATTGACTATCAAATTAATTAACAGCAGAACCAATCCAGCTTCGGCCAATACGCTTACAGTGAATCCAGTCGAATCCTGCAGAGCTGAATCCAACTGAGTTGCAATCGTAGCGGCAATTGTAGTCATAGTTGAATATATACTTGTAGGCAATGCGCCTAAAAACGCTCCAGAGACCATAGCAACTGCCATTGTTTCCCCCAGAGCCCTTCCCAACCCCAAAACAGCAGATCCAATTATTCCAGATTTAATCCATCTTAAATCTACTGTCTTTAAGATCTCATACTCGGTCATCCCCAATGCTCTTGCCCCTTCCCGCAAAGTATCGGGAACCTGCTTTAAAAGTCCAGCAGTAGTGCTCGCAACGATGGGAACGATCATTATTGCCAAAACAATTCCTGAAGTCAAAAGGCCTTCGCCTGAACCAACATTGCCAGTAAAAAATTTTAAAGGTCCTAATTTAGGAATGTGATTTGCAATAATAGGACTTATATCTCTTGCAATAACTGGACCAAGTGCCAATGCGCCCCAGAGTCCAAAAATTACACTCGGAATTCCCGCCAAAATTTCAAGCAAAAAATTGGCAAATCCTGCAATTTGAGCCGGCATCTTCTTGAAAATAAATACCGCAGCACCAATTGAAATAGGAACTCCCAACAATATCGCAATAAATGCCGCAAGAACTGTTCCTACAACTAAAAAAATACCACCAAACTGTGCACCTGGTGCATGTGCAATGCCATTGGTTACAACAGTATTGCCATAAGAATTACCCGGTTTCCATGCGCTATGAAGAAAAAAACCGAGACCGTTATATCTTATTGCTGGCAGTGCAGCAATAAAAATTATTATTACGGTTCCAATCAAAGCAATCGGTGAGACCACCGCTGTGAGTCTCACCGAACTGCTTACAACCTTATTAAAAGGTCTCCGCTTCTTAGTTTTAAGCGTGCTGTTTTTAATTCTTAACTCCCAATTTTGCTAATCAAAGTTTCAGACAGTTTAGATATCGATGCAGGAAGTGGCTGAAACTCTACCTGATTCAGATATACAGGACTGTTACCGTATTTAGGGGATACTGCCCAGTTTAATAGAGTTTGGATCGCCTTTGCGGTTGATTGTGAAGACTGAGTAGTATTTACGATCGCATATTCGTAGTTGATAATCGGATATCCGTTTGGAGCAGGCCCAAATACCAAAGAAATTGCCTCGTTTGCCGGAGTTTTGCTAATAAACGAACTGGCTTCAGCTCCAATTGTCGTCGGATTTGGTAGTTCGAAATTGCCCGACGCATTTTCTAGTTGAGCTTCTCCAAGTCCGGCCTGTTGAATCTGACTGTTGAAACTAATACCAATATATGCCACACATCCCGGGGTCGCTTTACAGGTTGAAACCATGCCTCCATTACCCTCTGCGCCTTCGGCACCAGATACTGTAGGCCAACTAACTGAAGTGCCATAACCCACAGAAGTTCCCCATCCACTTGGATCGGATTTAGACAGGTAAGTTGAAAATATAAAAGTATCTCCAGATCCGTCCGTTCTGTGAACTGGTACAATGGTCATATTCGGAAGGTTAACTCCAGGATTTAATGCGGTAATTTGAGAGTTGTTCCATTTGGTGATTTTTCCCTGATAAATCGCAGACAGTATCTTACCTGACAGCTTCAAATGACCCGTTATACCAGGTATATTGTAATTTATCTCCTGAGCCGATATCGCAAGAGCAATATTTTCCAGAGTCGGATACTGAGTTGTATTACTATTGGAAAGATATGCATCAGAAGCCCCTATATTTACAACACCACTTGCCGCTTCAGAAATTCCAGTACCTGATCCAGTGCCACCTGTAGTAACGGCAATATTGCTAAATTGATTCTGAAAATCTTTTATCCAGATATTAAAAAGCGGGTAGAGTAATGTTGAGCCAGTCTCCGTGAGACTCACGCTTGAGCTCGGATTAGCCATATAGGGTGTTCCGGCTGAAGTAGTATTACCGCTATTCCCACCGACACTTGAGGTTGCGCTACTTTTTGTCGAACTATTTGAAGAACATGCCGCCAACAACAAAGCGAGTGCAATCAGTAATATTCCTGACATCGATACCTTCTTAGGTAACTTTCTAGATATCTCGTTTGATATCTTTTCATTGGATATCTTCTCCTTTGGATTTTTTATTTTTAATCTCATAATTTCTTACTTACTCCTTGTATTTAATGTGAAACTATATATATTTTTGTTTAATATTACTTTAAAGTTACTAATTTACGGTTTAAACTTGTTTCGTTAATCTTACTAATTCGATAAGTTTTACTTTTTGGGTAAATTTAATCTAGAAAAAATATCTAAGCTTAAAGTTTAATTTTTGCCTTCTTTATTTTTAATGTTTGCTTTTTGTCATAGACCTCCCGAATCTAAAAACCTGTATTAGGGCAAATTATTTAATCTTCCGATATGCAAGTTTGGCTTAGAACCACTGATTGAATATTCGACAATACTGTCATAAGATGTGGAATATATAACCGCATTATGTTTATAAATTAAAGTAGCAACAACAAAATATTGATTCCGAACAGTGCCACGAATCGATAAACAATCGAGTTTCTAAGCGATTTATAAATGCTGTCGGACTTATTAAATTCTAAGTTCATATTTTCATTTTGACTTGTCATCTGAAATACAATTTAACTGCTGAAAGTTAAATTTATCTAAAACAAAAGTTATAAATTGGTAATAATTTATTTAAAAACTTAGTAAATTGTAATCTTATATATTGCGATGACCTTTTAGGTTCAAGAAGAAAAGGTAAGGACTAAACAATGTAGCCTTTCTGAATTTTTACCTGCTCAAAGGGCATGTAGAATCTAGGCTACGGCAGACAATTTTAAAGACTCTGAAATATAGATGTAGATAGTATTGGTTAAATTAAAGTTAAATTAATGCATATTTAATTAGGACTGTTTAATATTAAATTTTAATCGAACCAGCAAAACTTCCAGATATAAAGTCTGCTTCATAAGAATCTTTAAATCTATTGATTTTAAAAATTTTTTAAATTTAACAGTTACTAGCTAAACAGTAAGCAAAACTTTTAGAGAGCAGATGCATAAAAGCTGAATTAATTTTTATCATCTTTAGAGCTCTTTCTGTAACTTAAAATCCACTTAATCCCAAGGACTTCTCAACTTTTAAATTACTAATAAAAATGGTTTCCGACTATTATTTGGCACCATATTTTTTAAGTACTTCAATAGACCGATTGAGCTGTTTTAGAAATATTTCTATGTCCTTTTGGGTAGTATTCCAACCTACTGATACTCTGATTGGGGATATATCTGGTTTACCGATTGCTTCTAAAATATATGACGGCTCAACTACTTCATTTGAACATGCGGAACCAGAATGAACTGCCACGCCAAACTGATCTAACTGTAGTGTCAAAGCACTTGCTTGAATTCCAGATATGGAAAATGAAGTTAAATTTTCCAACCTGTTTACGGGGGATCCGTAAAATTCAATTCCGTCTATCTCTTTGATGGCTTCAACGGTTTTGGAAATATAAGTTGACTTTCTATTAAGCTCATCTTCCAAAAAATCTTGGTCTGAGAGTTCATCCAATACCGTAGCAAGACTTGAGATCGATAAGAGATTCTCCATCCCGGATCTCCTTGCTAACTCTTGATTTGCTCCATATATTAAAGGTTTAAGTACGTGGTTTTTTTTAACAATCAATGCACCACTTCCGACCATCGCTCCTAACTTATATCCATTTAAAGCCAAATAAGTGTAGTTAACTTCCGTTAAGTCCAATGGAGTGTTCGATATCGTACATGCCAAGTCAATTAAGAGCGGCACTCCGTATAAATTACATAGATCTGAAACCTCTTTTATTGGCTGAATAGTTCCTATTTCATGATTGGAGTATTGAACTGCCACAAGACCGACTGGAATATTTCTAGTCTTAAACCTCTCAAGCAGATCTTTAAAAAAATTAAGATCAACTGCCCCATAAGCGTCCACGCTTATTTCTGTAACTTCATGATTAAAAACTTTGCCGTAATTTAAACATGCCCGCTTTACTGCCGAGTGTTCGGTTTTGCTAACCAATATAGCACTTTGTTGCTTTAACCTTAACATCGAGTCAAATACCGCATGATTAATAGCCTCACTTGCCGAAGAAGTAAATACAATTTGCCGTGTCGTTGTGCCAAAAAACTGTGAGACTAAAGATCTGCAGTATTCTATGAGATCCCTTGTGGCTATGGCAGATGTATAAATTCTGGAAGGGTCAGAAGCAAATGATCCGTCGAGAAAATCCTTTAAGTTATTTCTTACCACCATTCTAGGTGGGGTGATAGAAGCGTGATCCAGGTAGACTCTGCTTGATTCTGCTAAGGTTAAATTTTCAATAAGTTCTTCTAACATTGAGATTACCTCGTAAATATTAATCTAATTCAAGATCGAACATTGAAAACATATTCAATATATATTGGGCATTTTCACCAAATTAACTTTAGAGGTTTCAGTCTTAGCACTTAAGTCACTACTCGCCTTTGAACCTACTTTCAGAAACTTGACACTGGACCTGCCCCCAAAAAGTTGACACTTCATTAACATAGCTCGTCTATTACTTGCTAGTAATTTATAATCTAAATTACTATATGATCCAAATGTTACAAATTATAAAAGTAGGTTTGATTCCAAACTGGTCCACTGCCATCTTCTACTAGAGAAACAATTGACTATGCTTGAAGATTTAAGAAATACTTTACCTTTTACTCTGCTAATCTACTTATTATAAGATTGAACAGTTTACAAGATAAAAAACTAATTCCAGCAAGCGATGATTGCAAGCTTAATTTCGCCATAAGTTAAGCCAAGTTAACAGCAAATCGAAATTATAAGTTTGAAGCAATATAGTTAATTTTTTATACAAGTGCGTGTAATAAACGATCTCAGCTGGTGATAACAGGTGATAATTTTAAAATAACTTTATGACAGATAATTCTATGACAGATAATTCTATGACAGATAATTCTATGACAGATAATTTTGAGTCAGTTGATAAAAAAACTACTGCAAATAAGCAATCTGAAGAAAATGAATTAGACGACAACGAGTCTATTTCAAAGCAACTAAATTCCTCCGCTACCAGCTCCCAAGATTCTCCTAATTTAAAACATTTAAAAGACTTAAGTACCGAAAGCGAACAAATTATTAAAGATGCAATGTTAAATTGTATCGATCCTTTAACTGGATGTAATTTAGTCTCTTTAGGAATAATTGAATCCGTGGACATTCACATGGGGATGGCAAAAGTAGCGATTATTTTACCCTGTCAGCCAGAAATTTACTCGAACACATCTCAGCTAGAAGAAGCTGTAGTCGGTCAGCTTAAAAGTACTGGAATTGTAAATAAGGTGACTTTTTCATATTCTACAATGACTGAGTCTGAAAAAGATGCTTACGTTCTACATTTAGAAACTACTTATCAGTCCAAAAATCAGCTTAAAGATTCAACCAGAATTATAGCGGTATCATCAGGCAAAGGTGGAGTAGGAAAATCCTCAGTATCGGTTAACTTAGCCATCGGATTAAGTCAGTTAAAATATCGTGTCGGACTGTTGGATGCAGATGTTTATGGGTTTTCTGTTCCAAATATGTTAGGACCAAACTCCGAACCAGTAATCATAGGAAATTCTGTTATACCTGCAAGGTCTTACAATGTTAACTTTGTTTCAGCAGGCCTTTTTGCCAATGACGATCAACCTATAATTTGGAGAGGGCCGATGTTACATAAAGCGCTGGAGCAGTTTCTTTCCAACGTTATGTGGTGCGAACCCGATTTTTTGGTAGTGGATATGCCACCCGGAACCGGTGACGTTGCTCTTTCGATAGCCAGCTTAATTCCAGATGCCGAATTTTATGTAGTCACAACACCACAAAAGTCAGCAGAATCAGTTGCACAAAGATCGGCATTGGCAGCCAAGCAACTTAAACTTCCAGTCAGAGGTATCATCGAAAATATGTCCTACTTTAAAGGGGATGACAATAAGATATATGAGCTTTTCGGATCTGGAGGAGGTAAACAACTAGCGGACAATCTCAACGTAAAACTGCTTGGGCAGATACCGTTGGAAGTTGATCTTCGTTCGGGATCCGACTCAGGAACGCCAATATTAATTAG
This sequence comes from Actinomycetes bacterium, assembly GCA_021791915.1. Lineage (GTDB taxonomy): Bacteria > Actinomycetota > Acidimicrobiia > Acidimicrobiales > JABEUL01 > JAJZNL01. The sequence continues at coordinate 8,298 of JAJYVQ010000099.1, forward strand.
CCATCCCGAATCTTCCGCTTCGATGGCGATTAAACAGATTGTCGAATCTATAGTGAAGTTAGGACCTGCAAAAAAACGTTTAGGAGCTCTTAAAATTAAGTAGAGAGTAGTTAATTATTGTTGAATTCAAACTTAAGTTTACCTTAAAATATGCTTAATATGTATTTTAAGGTGGAGCAATTTCTAACAAACTGGCTTACTATATAACATAGGTATTTAAACCGATCACTGGTGTAAATAGTTCAAAAATAAAAGAAAATAATAACTCAGTTTTGAATATTAAATATAAATAAAATGCTAGCTCATAGAAAAAGTAGATAGAAAAAGTAGATAGAAAAAGTAGATAGAAAAAGTAGATAGAAAAAGTAGATAGAAAAAG
>JAJYVQ010000100.1 GCA_021791915.1 Actinomycetes bacterium
TTCGAAAGACTTTAACTGTTGCAGGTCTCGATGACTATGTAATTCCCATCGTGGGCAACTCAAAAATTGTTGGGCGATATTGGAATATAGGGTTATCGCTATTGTTCATTGACGGAGGCCACTCATATGAAGAAGCAATGGGAGACTATATTGTTTGGTCTAAATTCATCCAACTAAATGGGCTACTTTTGATTCACGACGTATTTGAGAACGAATCCGACGGAGGACGTCCGCCATTTGAAATCTATCAAAAGGCAATGGAATCCTCCTATTTCACTGAAATTGAATCTGTAGGTAGTCTTAAGGTATTAAAAAAAATTTAATCTTAAATAAATCATGATCAAAGTTACTGGTTTGAATATTTTTCCTATCCTAAAATTGTGAATCCCAATATTGTGAAGCCTATAATCAGAGATATTGTTGTTAGATCAAAACAATAAAATACGGGACTCAAAATCATGAACCAGTGGTTATGCTTTGAGCATCATTCCTACCACGATTGTACAAAAACTAAAGACAATCTGTGAGATACAGTTGCGGCGGTCGTTTTAGGCCGCCGCAATCTCAAATTAAAGCTAAATCGCTATTTGAGCTTATGATATTTGAGCTGTTATAGAGTTGTTGTTTCCAGGAACTAACAAATTCACTAGAAATGTAGAAAATCCACAATTTTGAAACTGCGGAATTGAATAGTTTCCAGACAAATCTACAGATAAATTAGAAGGGTCTACCGAGCCACTTAAATTTGCAGTAGTAGGAGAGGCTGTCTGACAGTTATTACCTACAATATTTACAGGCAATCCGAATACTTCTGCTGAGATCAACTTAATGTTAAACGTCGTAGACACATCTACTTTAAGAGTTGAAAGATTAACACTTCCCGTTAACTGTCCAACTGGTACAATCTCAAAAGTTGCAGCCATAGGGACAAAACCAAATACTTTAGTGTTTATCGAACCTTCTGGCAATGACAGATTACCGGTAATTTGATCATTTGAAAGATTCAATGTTGCATCAAAACTTCCGTTTGGGAGGTTGGCCGTTGTATTTAAGCTTCCTATGTATGTTGAAGCGTTAACAGTTCCAGCCAATGGAACTGTATCTGCAGCCAATGCTTCTTTTGACCCGAATACCGTGATTGAAGTCATCAGGATCAACAATATAAACGACATTAACATCGGTTTTATAAGTCTTGCTATCAATTTGCTTTTGTTCATTTATTCCTTTCAATTTAATTTTGGTAATCAACAACTTATTTTTCCAAGTTCGTGATTATCTGATAGTTAAGGTATTCTTATATACCATATGGAATGTAACATTTTATAATGTAAATGGGAATACTTTTATATTTAGTTTCGCTGAAAGTCACTCGATTACCGCAAGAAGTAAGATAATCTAGCAATTAAGTTACTTAAAGTGAATAACCAGACGCTCTATGAAAAATACAGTTTTTATAGCGAATGAATTTCAGTTAACATTGACAACTGCTTTGACTACTACCTTGGCTGTCAGCTTCAAATAGCTGCATGCCAAAACAATATGAACACATTAACTTTTGATAAGGATTGACAGGGCGTTCAGAAAAGTTCCAACAGACTTAGATCACTTGAAAGAAACCTGAAGAAATCAGAAGCGGGCAAAGTGAGATCTAAAGCAGAGTTGGCAAGCAATACTGCAGCAGCTGAATATGTACTGCACTCGTCTTTTGGAAAAGTGGAGAGGTCAGGATACACGATCCCGGTTAAATATGAGCCGTTAGATTGCCTGAATTTAAAAGTTGACTCAAACAAAACTTTGGCAATCTCGAGTTGACCTATTTGATCCAACGTTAAAATTAACTCTGCAGTTTCTGCTACAGTAAACCACTCATTTTTCGACACACATCTGACACCCTTATCTTGGTCTACAAATATCTCATAATTTAAATTGAGTCTTTTCTGCGCAGCTTTAGAATCCATCGCACCGCTTAGAATTGGATAGTACCAATCCATCGCATACTCAAACTTAGGTGCAAAATTGTTGGGCTTAGTTCTAATGGCATCTTTCAACTTTAAATAAGCTTCAACCCAGTTAAACTTATTTATCTTTAGCTCGTTTGCTATCAAAAGACCAGATTTTAGCGACATTAGAATCGAAGCTGACCCGGTCAAAAGTGCATATTTACCATAAGAACCATCAGGCTCAATACACCAAAGTATTTCTCCACCTGGTTGTTGTAGGGATACGACAAAATCTAAAGCCTTTTCAACGGATTCCCACATCAGTTCCAAAAACTTTATATCTTTTGTAACTTTAAAATGATGAAGTACTCCTACTGCTATGTATGCACAAACATTTGTATCGACCCTGTAGTCTTCTACGGAATCTTCCAAGTAATAGTTCCACCAGCTCCCGTCGTTACGTTGAGTTTTTCTCAGCCATTGGTAGGCTAGTTCGGCTTTTTCAATTCTCGAAGCAATAGAAAGAGCCATCGCAGCTTCTACATGATTCCAAGGGTCTCCGTGACCCCCTTTAAACCAGAGTATTAACCCGTCATCAGTCTGCTGATCACAAATCCAATCAGCGGTCAATTCAATTTCGCTGTTTCCCAATAACATCTAAACCTTCTTTGCGTAATAGACAATGCTTTTACCCATCAACGGATCGGCAATTTTTCTAACATAGGAAAGATATTTCGGATTTTTAATAATCTCATACTCTAAGAATTTCTTATACAAATTTACCAATTTACTATCTTGTCTATTAACTCCAACATAACACTTGAGCCACCAATATGGTGAATGAAGGCCGTGAGCATAGTGGTGATCAACGATTTTAAATCCTACAGACGTCAATCTGAGCTCCATCTCAGCTTTTCGATATATTCTGACGTGTCCACCTTTAACCTCATGATATTGACTCGACAGAGCCCAGTTTATCAGTTCTGGATAAAATCGAGGTACCGTAACTGCCAATGTACCCGTTGGTTTCAAAACTCTGCTAAGTTCAGACATTGCAGATATATCGTCTGTTATATGCTCTAATACTTCAGAGGCGACTATGTAGTCAAAAGCTTCATCAACAAATGGTAGTTCTAACCCGCTACCCTGAACTACAGATGCCCTACCTTCTTTTGTGGTTTGTCCTTCCTGCCCCATTGCGACAAACAGTCCAGCAACATTTTTAAGTTCGGTGTCGTCAGCATCCAAGGCCACGACTCTGGCACCCTTTCGAAAAGATTCGAAAGCGTGTCTTCCCGCTCCGCAACCCATGTCCAAAATAAGATCTCCGGGCTTTATTCCAAGTTTATTGTAGTCTACCGTTAACACTGTTTAACTTTTTTTTCTAATTCTTATTTGTTGTAGTTAATTTGTACCAATTTTCTGTCCAAATTTTTGCATTCTAAAGTATAATAAACTTCAATCGCTTAGATGTTGCCACTCGCCAATAATTTCACCAATCGCAAATTTATACTTTATCAATAATTTAAGATCTTAAGTTCCTGTTGAATATTGATGATTGATATTATTTAAAATTTCCGTCTACAATCTGTCGTATTGTTTTAACAACTCGTAATATTGCTCCAAAGTACCCTCGGCAGTATTTCTCCAAGTGTATTTCGTCATAACACGATTTCTGCCCGCATTTCCTAGTTTTATACGAAGTTCCTTGTCATTGAGCAGTTCCAAAATGGCTATGGCTAAAGCAGAAGGATCGTTTGGGGGAACAATTACGGCTGTCTCGTAGTTGCTGCCGACTACTTCTGGTAAAGCTCCACCCGAGGTAGTAACTAAAGGGACGCCGCATGCCATTGCCTCAATTGCTGGCAATGAAAATCCCTCATACAAAGATGGTACAGCTGCAATTTCAGACTCACCGTAGTAGTCAACAATCTGTTCGTCAGAAATTCCATGAACAAAATTCACTATATCTTTGATATTTAACCTATCTAATACCTTAGGTATCTCAGATTCTATCTTTAATTTGCCTATAACGACCAAAGACACTTCCGCTTCAGTCCGCACTTTCGCAATTGCTTCCAACAATGGGATAAGTCCTTTCATAGGGACATCGGCTGATGCGGTAGTCATTATCCGACCCTTAATTTTTTGTATATCTTCTTTGGGTCTGAAAAGTTTGTAATCCACACCAACTGGCACGACATGCATTTTCTCCAATGGAACGTTCAACTGGGAGCTTATGTCTTTTTTTGAAGATTCTGAAACTGTAACAACCCGTGGGAGCATAGGTCCGACTTTTTTCTGCATTTTAAGAAAACCGTACCAACGCTTAACCGACAACCGCTTTCGAAAAGTCGTTGCATGACTAAGATCTAACTCGCGATCAACTGTTATCGGATGATGGATGGTACCTAACAAAGGCCAGCCGTCTTTAATAATTCCAAACAGTCCTGAACCTAAGCATTGATTATCGTGAACGAGATCAAAATCGTTTATACGCTCTTTTAGTACCTTTCTTACTCTAATTGAAAACGTTTTAGGCTCTGGAAAAACACCCGTAAGCATCATTAGATACTCAAGCAAATCTGTCGAAGATTTAAATTCATTAAGTTTGGGCCTTCGGAAAGGATCAGGTTCTCTGTAAAGATCTAAAGATTCTACTTTATTCAGTTTTACTCGATCATCTAACTCGGGGTAAGGTGGTCCTGAAAATACTTCGACGTAGTGTCCCATATCTGAAAGTTCTTTGGTTAAATGCCGCGTATACACACCCTGACCGCCACATCTTGGATTACCACGATAAACCAAATATGCAATTTTCAATTTTCGATCTTTTATCATATCCACTTAGAGTGCGAGTTAATGAGCGTATTTTTACACCGTGTTTAATTAAAATAGGTTTGCTAACAAAATCAAATGGCAACTTATATAGCTATAAGCAAAATCATTTCAAATTTACATTTGAAATATTTAAATTCCGGATTTTTATTTCATTAAAACTGTTTCATACCATTTTAGACTCAAATTTCAAGGAATACCAATTAAATTGGTCTCTTTAGCTAATCTAAATCCTTCTAAGATATACGTTATAAGATATACGTTATTTGTACAAAATTATTTTTTACAGTACCATTGCCCATAGCACTATTGAAGAAGAAACTAAACATTATGTTAATACCCGCTTCACATTAAGTTTAACTAACAAATCATAACAAGATTGAGTTGAATACGATTTTAACGGCGTCAAGGGCAAACTCATTTAAATCGCCCTCTGGTATAAACCGTTTACTCAAATGAACTTGGCTAACTATTCCACCTGCACCATGACCGATTAAAAAATGCAGTTCGATAGGTGAAATATAACGAATCAAACCTTGGCTTACCAAATTACGGATATAACCATCGGCAAGCAAATGGATCGGCCCAACATAATTATCGTAAATAAAATTTAACCTTCTTGAATTAACAGTTGACTCTTGATTTATTATTTGAATTATCGAAGGATTCTCAGCCATCACCACAATGTATTGACACAGCACCGTCTTAAGCCTTATTAACGGATCCTTCGGGGCTGCGTTAACAGCCTCAGCCAATCTGGTCGCTAAGTTTTTAAATCCAAAATCTACCGACATTTCCCAGAGCCTGTCTTTGGACCCATATTTTTGCACTACATAGTTATGGCTTACGTTAATTTTGCGGCACAAGTTTCTTACGGATGTTCCTTCGAATCCCTTTATGGCAAACTCCTCTAATGCTTTTTCCAGTAATTCGGAATTATCTAAACTTGTCATACTTTATAAATGATAGATGCAAAATCAACAAATGCCAAATAAATTCAAAACAACAGTTCAAATATTTGAAATTGATATCTGTTTGTAAAAAACCTTATCTTAAACTGACAATTCATAACTAAATCTTCACTCCTTAATAAACTTCGCTTTTGAATTGACTTTCAAATAAAAAGTGGTAGTATTATATTAGTTGACATATGTCAACTAATATAATACTTTGAGCTCTCTCGGAGGTAGCCATGGCATTTGCTCTTTTAGACCCGGTATTTGATGCGATAACTAAGCCTCTCCGGAATCCACTTGAATCCTCTTTGAACACTTCCCGCTTGCCGGGGGAACGCTACGATGCGCCTTTGGGCGACAAGGGTTACTTTGGGCCAGATTCTATAACTTGGAAGGTGCATGCAGATCCTGCCATGTTTATAGGCGGTTTTGCTGCACTAATCTTACAAACTCTACACCCTCTTGCTATGGCAGGAGTTGCCGAACACTCGGATTTTAAAATACGTCCGTTAGTACGGCTTTCTCGAACAGGATCTTTTTTAGCTTCCACGACTTATGGACCAACTGAGGTCGCCAACAAAGCAATTAATATAGTTACAAAAATGCATAAAAAAGTTAATGGCACTGCACCCGACGGAAGAAAGTATTCCGCCTTAGATCCAGATCTTTTGACGTGGGTACACGCATGTGAGGTTTATTGTTTTGTCAAAGCAAATAGACGTTACTCATTAAACAGAATTTCAAAGAATCAGATTGATCAGTATTTGGCCGAATATTCAGTCATACCAATTAAACTGGGTGCGACTTGGGTGCCTAAATCTTATATGGAACTTAAATCTTATTTCGAAGAAATCAAGCCAGAACTCAAAGCAACCGATGAAGCATTGGACACCATTGACTTTTTGTTTAATCCTAAACCAAAGAGTCCCGCAGCAGTAAACTTAGGATATAAAACGCTACTGTTCGGGTCCGTTAGAATTATTCCAGACTGGGCAACTTCTATGTTGAAGATGACTAAAACCCCGGAGATCTTTGGAGTGGGGATAGAAACTGGAGCGGTTTGGTCAATGTTAAATTTCTTACGCTTTATCTTGCAGGGAAATAGAATAGTAGAAGAATCGATCAAAAGAATCGAAAGCGAATAGTCAGATAAACCAATGCTTTATAAAAACAAATGACTTATCAATAATTTAAGCTACTTTTTTCAGATTTCACATTTAGAAAAACATTTTTAGAAAATAAAAAGTTGGACCGTCGCTCCTTTTATTATTCATTACATTTATTTTATAAAGTTTGCTAAAATTTTAGAATTGTCAGCGGACCTTTATCCAGATGGGCAATCATAGATTTTATTGAATTTATTAGTTGCAGACTTTTTTAAATGCTCACTCGATTTAACTCAAAAAAACGTTCTTTATCAGCATTTAAAGAAAGTATAAGCGCAACTAAGCCAAGAACAATACTTTGCACAGTAGCAGTTATTATCTATTCTGTTACTGGTTATTTAAGGCTTAAAGCTCCAACCAGTGTCTTTGTCTCACACAACAACTATTTACCTAACACAAACAGTTACCTAAGTTGGTCCTTTGCACACACGAACTACAGCGATATTCTGGCGCTGTATATTTCGCACCATCTTTATAGCCACATGTTTCCATATCTTCACTTTGCTATTGAATATCCCGTCCTGTTGGGACTATTTATGTATACCTCAGCGCTGTTTGGGGGAATTCAAACATATTTTGTCATATCTACGGTAGCTTTAAGTTTATGCTGTTTAGCGACTTATCTAATCTTAGAAAAAATTACACCGAAATATGCTTGGATATTTGCTGTCAATCCTCTACTGTATTCTTACGAATTCTTGAACTGGGATTTATTGGCGATATTTTTTATGATAGTCGCATACTATTTTTATATAAGAAAATATTATATACTTTCGGGAATATTTTTTGCGTTAGGAACATTTACAAAGTTTTTCCCTGTAATTCTATTTATCTTTATTTGTCTCGGACTATTTTTTAAAAAAGATAGAAATTCACTGTTTAAAAACCTTGGATCGTTTGGTATTGCGACTTTAATCATAAACCTACCATTTATGATTTTAAACATAAGCAATTGGTGGTATTTTTATTACTACAACATCTTTAGGAAGGGTAAATACTCAATCCTCTATGTGTTCTTCCCTAGAAGCAAATTTCCAGTAATCACTGACACATTTGCCATCTTGGTAACTTTGGCTGCACTAATAGTAGGAATCTATCTCTTGAAAAGAAAATATCCAGTTATACAGACTGCATCCATGGTTTTCGTTATTTTTCTGACGGCGAACAAAGTATTTTCACCACAATATATGTTGTGGATTTTCATATTTGTACTTTTGGCAAGCTGGCCGAAATGGACATTCATTCTGATTGGAACTGCAGGAATAGTAGACTATTACAATTCGTGGACGCTATTGCATTTCGAGACTCCAGATTACCCGCATCAAATGTTAACAACCACACAGCTATCGACTCTAAACTGGTACAGTACGACAATCTATCCTCTTGGACTTGACTTACGCTATATAACGTTAATGATATTGATAATAGCGGGAGTAAGTCTCATTGCTAAATCTACTCTAAATAATGACAGAGCCGGTAACAGAATCAGCGATAAAACACAGAACCTCTGATCCAAAACTAGATAATTCGAAACAAGATAGTTCAATATCTGAAATAACCAAGTTCACTTTTAAAACCTATCTGAACGGAATTGACTTATGGATCCTAACTGGAATTTTAGTAGCGATTAGTTCGATATTTATCATTC
>JAJYVQ010000101.1 GCA_021791915.1 Actinomycetes bacterium
TTTTAGATATTTCCTAATCAGATATTTCCTAATCAGATATTTCTGTACTGGGTTTTTCTGTACTGGGTTTTTCTGTACTGGGTTTTTCTGTACTGGGTTTTTCTGCGAGAGATTTTTTAGCGACTGTCTTCTTTGCGACTGTCTTCTTTGCAGTTGTTTTTTTCACAGTTGTTTTCTTTGCTGTTGTTTTTTTTGCTGTTGTTTTTTTTGCAGTTGTTTTCTTTACTGCCGCTTTCTTGGCTACTTTTTTCTTAACAGGTCTTCCCGATGACTGCTGAGAAGCTCTTCTTTCTGCTAAAAGTTCAGCTGCTCTTTCTAAGGTTATAGTTGTTGGATCGTCTCCTTTTCTAAGAGATGCATTAGTAGTACCGTCTGTTACATACGGTCCAAACCTTCCCGATTTTACTTGAATACTGCTTTGAGAATTTGGGTCAGTACCCAAAACCACAGCTGAAGCAGATTGTCGGGTTTGCCAACGCGATTTTTTGGGTGCTGCCAAAAGTTCTAAAGCCCTATTTAGATCTACTGTCAAAAGTTCTTCTTCAGAGTCTAGGCTTCTAGAATCTTTGTTACATTCGATATAGGGACCAAACCTCCCATTCTTGGCAACAATCGGTTCGTTCGTTTCGGGATGCAGGCCCAAATTACGAGGTAGAGACAGTAACTTTAAGGCATCTTCTAAGGAAATAGTTTTGGGGTCCATACTTTTGAAAAGAGCGGCATATTTAGGTTTGTCCGATTTTTTGGCATCTTCTGGAAGAGCCCTCTGCACGTACGGTCCGAACCTACCCGATTTAACGGTAACCTCAAGTCCAGTTTGTGGATCTTCTCCGAGCACTCTTTCGTTGGGCGTCTTCAAAATTGAAAGGGCTGTTTCAAAGTTAAGTTCGTCAGGAGCTAAGTCTTCTGGAACGGCTGCAGTAATATCTTTATATTGAATAAATGGACCGTACCTTCCTACCCTGACAACAAGCTCGTTACCATCGCTATCTTTCCCTATCAAAATAGAATTTATCTCTCTAGCATCAATTTCTCCCAAATTGACCTGTACTTCATGAACTAGACCAGGCTCTTTATCAGTTCCAAAATAAAAGTCTTTAAGATAAGGAACCATTGATTTGGTTCCTTCCGATATTTGGTCCAGCGAATCTTCCATCTGTGCGGTAAAATTATAGTCCACCAACTTCGGAAAAAAATTTTCCAATAGATCCACGACTGCAAAAGCTACCCACGCTGGAACTAACGCCGTACCTTTTTTCCAAATATACTTTCGTCTTTGAATAGTATCAATAATTGAAGCATATGTAGATGGTCTGCCTACTCCCATTTCTTCCAAGGCTTTTATAAGCGAAGCTTCAGTGAATCTGGCCGGCGGAGTTGTTGCATGATCTTTAATTTCGGTGCCATCAGATTTTAAGTTTTCTCCCTCAGTCACTTTGGGAAGGTTAGAATCTTCTTCTATACTGTTGTTGTCATCGTCATTTCCGTCTTCGTAAGCAGCCAAAAATCCAGGGAAGTCTATTACTCTACCAGTCGCACTGAACTCTAAATTTATATTTCTATTAGAATAAGAACTTTCGTTTAACGAGATATCTTTAAGTATTTCGTAATCTGGATCGTCTATTTGCCCTTTAATGCGAATCTTGTCCTGATGTCCCGTCGCATCTTTCATCTGTGAGGCTACAGTCCTCTTAAATATCAGTTCATAAACTTTCAGCAAATCACCTGAAAGTTGATTTTTTACCTCATTTGGAGTCTTCCAATGATCAGACGCAGGTCTAATTGCCTCGTGGGCTTCCTGCGCATTTTTAACTTTCGAGGTGTATTTTCGCGGAGAATCTGGGAGATAGTTTTTTCCGTACTGATTTTCAACCATTCTTCTTGCAGCCTGTAGTGCTTGGTCAGACAAAACTACAGAATCTGTTCTCATATATGTAATCCAACCCTGTTCGTACAGCGTTTGTGCAGCAGACATGGTACGAGTTGCCGAAAATTTTAACTTTCTACCTGCTTCTTGTTGTAGAGTCGAAGTCATAAATGGAGCTGCTGGAGATCTCCTGAATGGCCTGCTCTCCACACCGACAACATTAAAAATATCTTTGTTGCTGTTTTTTTCTATCAGCGATTTAAGATACTGAGCTTTTTGTTCGTCCAATAGTAGCACATCTTTAGTAAGGTTTCCATTTTCATCGAAATCTTTTCCTGCTGCCAGTGGGACTTGGTTAACTGAAGTCAAACCTGCCAAAAAACTTCCCTTGGATGCTTTAAAACTAGTAGTTAAGTCCCACCAAGATGCAGACTTAAATTTAATGCGTTGTTTTTCTCTTTCCACTATCATTCGAATTGCAACGCTTTGGACCCTGCCAGCAGACAAACCAGTCATTACCTTCTTCCAAAGCACGGGAGAAAGTTCGTATCCGTACAGCCTGTCTAAGATTCTTCTGGTTTCTTGAGCATCGACCAGCCGCCGATCCAATTCGCGCCAATTATCTACAGCACTTAAAATGGCCTCTTTGGTGATTTCATGAAACACCATTCTTTTAACGGGGATCTTCGGATTAAGAACTTCCAACAGATGCCACGCTATAGATTCGCCTTCCCGATCCTCATCTGTTGCTAGATACAGTTCGCTTGCTTCGGACAAAAGCTTTTTTAATTTCTTTACTTGATTCTGCTTGTTTGCAGAAATTACGTAGATCGGTTTAAAATTATGATCGATGTCAACAGCAAAATTTGCCCACTTTTCTTGTCTATATTTTTCAGGGAGCTCTGAGGCTTTTGCCGGCAAGTCTCTAATGTGGCCCACCGACGATTCTACAATGAAGTCCTTACCTAAGTAATTCTCAATTGTTCGGGCTTTTGCTGGAGACTCAACGATAACTAAAGGCTTTGCCATAAATATTATCCAAATTCAAATTCAAAATATTTTAATCATATTCAATCTAGCAAAGTCGCCAGAATACCGAATCAATTCAGATTATTTATTTTAAATACCACTCTTTGAAATTAATGTTACTTTGTAAAATCATGGCTGTAAAACTACCACACATTTTAACCTGTTAAGACGGTAAATCCGGTTAAAACTACTAAAGAACTTGCTTAAACATCTGCTGTTTTCACTTCATCCTTAGGCAATTCTGATGTGACATTTTTTACCGGAATATCCGAATCCATGGACCCAGTTGATCTCTTGGAAAAAGCTATAGCTCCAATTACTATTGCCAAAGCAATACCTGATATGGTATATCTAACTCCTGGTTTATTAGCAGTCTCTAATATGACTGGCAGTATCAAAAGTGATACCAAGTTCATGACTTTAATAAGAGGGTTTAATGCGGGACCTGCGGTATCTTTAAACGGATCTCCGATAGTGTCACCTATTACTGCAGCTTTGTGGGCTTCAGAACCTTTGCCACCTTCATTTCCATCTTCTATATATTTTTTAGCGTTGTCCCATGCCCCTCCAGAGTTGGACAAAAAGTTAGCCATAAGCTGACCCGTTAAAATCGCCGCTGCTAAAAAAGCACCTAGTGAAAGATATCCGATACCAAATCCCACAATAACTGGGGTCAACACCGCTAATAAAGCTGGTGTAGCAAGTTCTCTTTGAGACGCTTTCGTACAGATTGATATTACTCTACCGTATTCAGGTTTTTCAGTATAGTCCATTATTCCTGGGTGCTCGCGGAACTGGCGTCTTACTTCTTGTACCACAGTACCAGCAGTTCTGCTCACTGCTCTGATGGCGAGTGCGGAAAACAGGAATGCCACCGAACCACCGATTAGAAGTCCAATGAATATCTTCGGATTCGACACGTTGATTTGAGTCAGAGGACTAGTAAAAAGCTTGCCACTGGTAAGATTATATTTTGCCCCGATCGTCTCAATGAATGAGGCAAAAAGTGATACTGCTGCGATAACAGCCGAACCTATAGCAACTCCTTTTGTTATCGCTTTGGTAGTATTTCCCACGGCGTCTAGTGAAACCATAACTCTTTCAGCTTCGCCGGTAAACTCTCCCGACATCTCAGCAACGCCAGCAGCATTGTCAGATACAGGACCGAAACTATCTTCAGAAACTACCATCCCCGCAGTTGAAAGCATTCCAATTCCAGTTAAAGACACTAGATATAATGAAAGTTCTATATTTCCATTTCCGAGGATAACTGCTATACCAATTGCCACTGCAATTGCCAATATGGCCCATACGGATGATTCAAGGCCAATGGCTATTCCCGCTAAAGTTGTAGTGGCAGGACCAGTTCTAGCAGATGCCGCAATCTCTCTTACTGGATTTCTCGTAGTAGAAGTAAAGTGTTCGGTGATTGCAGATGCTACCAAAGTTAATACAACACCGGCTAATACTGCATAGAACGCTTTCATGTAGTGCATATATAAACCGGCTACTAAGCCGGCTCCTATCACTGTTATAGCTGCTGCTGACCATACACCTCTGTTAATCGAGCTCATAGCATTTTTTTCGTTTTTACCGGCTCGTACAAGCAAAATTCCGACAATGGATGCTACTATTCCAATTGCCGGAACAATTAGGGGAAATACTACTGCTTTATCGGCAAAAGCAGATTTGCCTATCGAAACGAACGCTTCATATCCCAAAATAATTGCTGCAATTATTGTAATGGCATAAGATTCGAACAAGTCTGCAGCCATTCCTGCGCAGTCACCCACATTATCTCCCACATTGTCGGCAATAGTTGCGGCATTTCTCGGATCGTCTTCTGGAATGCCAGCTTCGACTTTACCAACTAAGTCAGCACCAACATCAGCGGCTTTAGTAAAGATTCCACCACCAACTCTCATGAATAGTGCCAATAGGGAAGCTCCGAAACCGAATCCCACCAACACTGCAGTTGCCGAGTTCTGAAAAATAAAGACTATTGTAGTTGCGCCCAATAGGCCTAACCCAACACAGAAAAGCCCAGTTATGGCTCCTGTTCTAAATGCAACTTTTAAAGCAGGAGGCATTTTGCCTTCTCTAGCAGCCGCAGCCGTCCTTACGTTACCCCTTACTGCAAGAGACATGCCTATATAACCAGTGGCTCCCGAACAGATCGCCCCTGCCAAAAAACAAAGGATCCTGTATAGCCCAGCATCCACAAAAGATATTGCAACCCGATTATGTGGGGCAACGACTTTCGTTGCCGTAAAAAATATCAGTATAGCCAAAGGCACTACAATTGCAAGGATAGTTTTAAACTGACGAGATAAGAACGCTTGAGCGCCTTCCTGAATGGCTTTTGCGATCTCTTTCATGGATTCAGTTCCCTGGTCGGCTTTAAGAACTGACTTGGTCAATATTAGAGCCGTTACAATTGAGATTAAAGCTGCGGCAAGTGCAAATACCAACCAACCTTTTGCGGCTCCAGACAAAATAAAATTCTGATAACCGCCTTCTACTGCTAACACGTGGGGCATTAAATTTAAGCTCCTTAATAATAAACTCGTCAACTGGATACGCAGTTGACTAAAACCTAACTTTTAAAATTTTTATCGCATTCTAAACGATAAGAACTAACACAGACCAAACTCCAATTTGAGGGTTAAGGTCTGTCTTTTATGTGAACGTATCTATTTTAGGGCAAAATCACATGCTTAAAAGTAACTTAACTTAAAATTTGAGCACCAACAAACCAAAGTTTTCAGAATTTAGATCTAACGCCAACACAAATGCTGGAGTAAATTGTACAAATTTCTCTTTTAAGTCGTGGTATTTGTAACTCAGTTTCACTGAGTGATCGGTTAGGTCTTCGGTTCCAATTATACAAAATTATTCAGTAATTTTATTAAACCAAAATTTGATTATTGATGGAAAACGATATCATTTTTCAAAGAATGCACCTTATTGAGGTAGCCTCTTAGGTGCTAGAGTTTAAGAGAAAATTGGACTACCTCAGGAATTTATAGTAACATTAAAACGTTAAAGCGGATTTTAAGAACACTTGATCCACTGCTGTAATCAATTTAGTCGTCAGATTTGTAGTAAGGAGAGTACTAGTTATGATATTACTAAGGAGAATCGCAAAAACATTTTTTGTTTTATTTATAGTAGCTTCTTTATTGACCACTTTTGCGAGATTTAGCAATACAACTGAAACTCCTAAAATTCAATTAACTTCATCCCAAAATTTTCTCAACAACTGGAACTATCAGGTAAATTATGACAATCCTCCAAATAACCAACTAGAAAGTTGTGGGACTGGAGGTTTCTGTCTACTTGTTGATATAACAAATGAAGTCTTTACTTCTTCAAACTACGGAAATTCCTGGATACCGGTTTCTAGAATTCCAAATTCAGGTTATAGCTCTTTAGGCGGCACACTATCATGTTGGGGCACAAGTGATTGCTTAGAGTACCCAGGATCTACTTATTCTTACTTAACTACAAACTCAGGACTCTCTTGGTCCCAAGAGCCAGCATTGCCGGGAAATGTTTTCAATCAGTCGCTCACTTGTAATAGCAACACCTGCATTAATTTATCCAGTGGAAATCAGATATATTATTCAACTAACGCAGGATCAACATGGAACGCCGACACAATCTCATCGGGTAACTCGTATACCTCTGTAACTTGTAATACTTATAACGTCTGCGTGGCCTCTGGAGTGGGACCTTTGCCGTTTGCGATATCTACAGACGATGGAATCCAATGGCAACAGTTAGCAATCCCCACAGGCGGAGCTATATTTACGGCGACTTGTCCTACTGCATCCACCTGTATCGCAATAGTCATTAACGTTACGAATAAATCTTTATATTCGTTACAAACAACTGACGATGGTGCTTCTTTTACTTCGAGCCTGATTAATTCTAATATAGTTAACATCACATCATTCCCTCAAATTTATTGTTTTACTTCAGTTCAATGCGTATTAGCTGCAGGTCATCCTGAAGCTTTTAATAGCATCTACTTAACTTCTGATTTTGGTAAAACATGGCAACCGATATCTCTTCCCCTTGGGTTACACTCACTTGATAAGCTCAGTTGCAGCGGAACTTTAGACTGTCTAGCAAGTGGAAACTCTGAAATGGCAACTACTACAAATGGTGGATTAACATGGAATCAAGTAAACGGACCTTCTTCTGACAATATAAATGCATCTTTCCAATGTTTTACCGGAAACTTGTGTGACTCAATCGAACCAGGAAAAAGTGCGACCAATGAAAGTGGTACTTGGCAGCAATCTCTAATGTCTGGCAACTTATACGGCTACGCAAATGAGAACTCACAGAGCGAAGTATGCGGATCGGTTTCAGACTGTGTCTACTTCATTTCTACCAGCGCTAATCCTTCGTACTCGAATAATTTGCCGGCAGATTACCCAATTTTATACTATTCTACTGATGGCGGAGCTACTTGGAATGTATCTGAAGCACCTACTTCAATTGGGGTTCAGGACGTATCCTGTTCTACTTTAAATGTTTGCGTGCTTTTTGGGTCAGATTTAAGTTCCAATATCGTGATCATGAGAAGTCTAAACGGTGGGCAGAGTTGGAGTATAGTTAATGCATCATTTCTTAATTTGTTTGGGCAAAATATAACTAGCCTCAATACCTATTTGTCATGTGGTAGCTTATGTCTATTAACAAACGGAACTTACAGTTACGTTTCTACAAACAACGGGTTAACATGGAATCCCATATCGTTGCTAACAAACCTTTCTAGTTATAATGCAATTTATTGCGATCAGCATAATTTGTGTTGGATTTCAGGCTCAAACGACTCTACTAACCCACCTACAGTTGAAATATATCAAATTAATCTACAGTCATCACTTCCGATAATATCTTCACCAGAAGTCATACCGTTTGGAGCCAATACCACCGATACAATTAACCAACTCAGCTGTAACGGTCCTACTTGTGTAGCAAGCTCCTCCAACTACCGTGATATGTTTTCCAATTTCGGATCCAATACATGGCAACAAATAACACTACCGGTAAATGCTTTTCCGATTGGAGTATGTGGCAAGAACATCTTGTGTGTTTTATCAGCAACCAATAATTTAGAACTCAGTTCTGATGACGGTACAACTTGGCAATCGCTACCTCCAGTTCCATCTTTGGGCAATATGGGAACAATGTCATGCCCAAGCCTAAGTTTTTGTGCATCTATAACACAAAATGATCTACTAAAGTCCAATGATGCCGGAAACACTTGGCAAATTACACCCCTTCCAACAGGGTCTTCTTTTATGTTTGCAGTAAGTTGCCCACAAAACAATTCCTGTATCGCGGTCGGTCAAAATTCAGCTATATCAACTGTAGACGGTGGTAACACTTGGACCACCAATACACTTCCTCAAAATATAAATATGTTAAATTCAGTATCTTGTTTAACCAATTTGGAATGTCTAAGCGTTGGAACTTCGATAGATGGAAGCGCAGTAGTGCTACAGACCAATAATTTCGGTAACGACTGGACTACATTACAA
>JAJYVQ010000102.1 GCA_021791915.1 Actinomycetes bacterium
AATCTCTTCGAAAATATCCGAATGCAAATCCAAAGCCAACGAAGTTAAAGCTCTCAGTAATTTGGAACCTGCTTTTCTATACATGGGAAACATAGAGCCAGATATTTTAGCTCCATTTTTTAAGTCTAAGATAGACAGTTTTTCAGCTATTTCCCAATGTGGAATCTTCTGAAATTCACTGTAAGAAATACCGTCATTTACAACTTTTAAAACGAGATTATCTTGACTCGTCTTACCTATCGGACAGTCGTCTGCTGGAAAATTGGGCAGATACAAAAGTCTTAAATTTAACTCATCTTTCAGCTCGTTAAATTCAACTTGATGAGAGTCCAGATACTGTGCAGCATTTTTAGAACTTTCATTAATCGAACTTAACTCTGCTTCGTCGCCCGCTGCTTTAGCTAATGCATATTCTTTAGATAGCGACTTTATCTTTGCTTTCACATTTTCTAGATCAGACGTCAGTTTTCGAACCTTTAGGTCCAGATCAACTATTTCGTCAATTTCCCTAAGGTCTATTCCGCGTTTTGAAAGAGCAGTTTTGCAATAGTCTAAATCGGTCCTTAAAAGTTTAATGTCGATCATGAGGTTGTCTTATATAACTTCAAAGTAGTTAACACAAATAATTTAAATTAAAAGCCGCAAAATTTAACAGTTACTGTTATGTAAAACAGTTTGATATTAAACGGTTTAATATTAAACGGTTTGATATTAAAGTTTATCAGAGTAACTTATAAGCAACGATTTAGTTAGAGCTCCAAGATGTGATGTAACTACTTTTCCCTTAGAATTTATCAACACGGAAAAAGGGAGTCCTTTGGTGTCATAAGATCCTGTCACCAATGTCTCATTTGGATCAAAACCTACAGCAAAATCGATCTTGTACTCCTTAATAAGAGCTTTGCCGTCGCTTAAGGTATCTCCCGAATCAACTCCTATTATTTTGAAATCTAACTTTGCGGAGTTTGAAGTAAGTAAAGTAAGATCTGCTTTACAGTCTGTACACCAGCTTGCAAAAAAAGTAAGCAACACATTTTGTCCCTTTGGTAACGATACCTCTGTTGAACCACCTGATGGATTCAAACGAACTAAATTAAAGTTAGGTGCCGATGATCCTACTGGTGGTCCATAAGCATTTGACAGTGTTAGAGTGTCTATATTATTAAGCTTTGGCTTAATTAAAAGTGAAAGTACCACAGCAATTGAAAGTACCAAAGTTGCCGAAAATAGTACTATCCTAAGCTTTCGATTCATCAAATACCAGTAAGCCGATGTACAAACAAAGCATCTACTCCTACCGAAATAAACAGCAAAGTTAAATAAGTGATGGAATACTTAAATAAAGTCAAAGCAGCAACGGTAGTGGGTTTAATTTTTAATTTTATGGCAAAATAGATAAAACCTATTCCACTTAACGTAGAAACGGTAATATAAATCAAATTAAAATGAGCGATAGGAATTAACAGCCAACTCAAAATAGTAGTTAAGATCGTATAAGCTACAATCTCATTTGTAGTTCTGTTAATTGTTTTTACCGACGGTAACATCGGAACTTTTACACTTGAATAGTCATCTTTGTATTTAATTGCCAAGGCCCAAAAATGAGGAGGTGTCCACAAGAAAACTATCACAGCTAAAAGTACAGGAACAAACGAAACTCTGTCAGTCACCGCAGACCAACCGATTAATACTGGCATCGCTCCAGCAGCACCCCCGATTACAATATTTTGTACAGAATTTCTCTTTAAAAAAAGCGTGTATATAAAAACATAAAACAGCGCTGCACTCAAAGCTAAAATGGCGGATAATAGATTAACCTTAAGATACAGTAGTAAAAAGGCTGCAATCTCAATAAATATTGAAAATATCAGTGCTCCCTGCCAACTTATTACTCCTGTAACTAGCGGTCTAGACTTTGTACGGTTCATTTTGGCGTCAATATCGCGATCGATGACCATATTTGCGCTATTGGCACCACCCGCAGACAGCGTACCTCCAACTACTGTCCAAACGATCAAAACAAAGTCTGGGACTCCTCGTTTTGCTAAAAACATAACAGGAACAGTAGTTATTAACAGCAATTCAATAATTCTGGGCTTAGTCAAAGCTACGTAGCCACTAATCTTTGATATATATTTTTTCGAACTTTTCGGCAAAGAATTCACTACCGTATCGATAGTTGTCATACAACTAGTTTAATATGACATAAGCTTTGAACATTCTCACGATACAAGAGATCTAGCGGAAATAAAAAATGGCAGATATTTGTGCAATGGGAAAATGAAAATCGATACTAACATATTTATATAGATTCTTCGCAACTTCAAGACAAATTTTGATCACAAATTGAAACTTAATCAAAAATTCAATAATTTAGAAACATTTAAAATTTTTTCCATCTGGTTAACAAGATTAATCGTATTGTTGGTCGTAACTGGAGGTGTTGTAAGATTAACCGAAAGCGGATTAGGTTGCGCTGATTGGCCAAACTGCACCAAAAATTCATTTATTGCCCCATTAAAGTATCACTCATTGGTAGAAGACGGAAATAGATTTATTGTTTCGATTGTATCGGTCTTTATTGTTCTTAACTTCGTCTGGGCGTTAATTTTAGGGTACAAGTTTGCCAAATTTACCAGTGGGATTATCTTGGGACTTCTGATAAGTCAGATATTTATGGGAGCTTTAGTTGTTTACTCACACCTCTATCCTCCTTTTGTCATGCTTCACTTTTTTCTTTCAATTTTGATGATAATTGCCGGCGTCATTCAGCTTCATATTTCATCACAGATGGTAAATTTACAAAAAACGGGTAGAGGGAAACAAATAGCTCTGACTTCCAGCGCTAAACACAATTTAAAGTTACTGTCAAACACCCTTATTTTTTTATTATTAACCGTTGTAATTATAGGGACTGCAGTTTCAGGATCTGGTCCTCACAGTGGATCTATCGGATCAAAAAGATTGCCTATTAGTTACATTAAAATAGCTTTTGTTCATATTGGATCGGTCACGTTGTTGTTTTTTTGTTTAATAGCGCTGTTGAACTATCTAAATTCATTAAAATTTCCTAAATCGGTTACAAAATGGGGCTACTTTTCAATTGAAATTGTGATTACCCAAGCAGTAATAGGATTGATTCAGTTACTCTTGCACAGCCCTGCTTTAGTAGTGGGAATTCATTTATTTATGGCATGTGCTGTAGTCAGCGTTGTGTTTGAATTTGTCTTGTTGGTAAAAGACCATATTAATAGCGACCACTATATTTATGATAATAAAGAGGCAATAGGTGTCAACTCAGATTGAGTTAAATATAACTTCAGAAACACTAGAGGACATAGACCGAGTATGGTTTATAATTGTTTGGGATGACCCCATAAATTTAATGAGTTACGTAACATTTGTTTTTCAAAAATTATTCGGATATACCAAATCACATGCAGAACAGTTAATGCTACAGGTTCACAATGAAGGTAAATCGGTAGTTTACGATGGACCATATGACAAAGTCGAATACTATGTGAAAGCTCTCCATGAATATGGACTTTGGGCCACCATGGAAAAATCATAATGACAACTGATAGAAAATGACAGAAAATCAGAACCCTGTATTTAACCAAGACGATATGCCTTATATTTCTGTACTTCCAGACAATTCTTATGAGATTTACCTGCCCGCTCCTCTAAAGCAAATAATTAAAGAACAAATCGAACTTTTGACCAATGAGCTCAACACCGAAGGAGAATTACATCCTAACTTAGTAAGGCTCAATCCACCGGCGTCATTTAACGACATAGAAAAAGCTATTGAATTCAGTTCTCTTTACAATTTTTCTATACGCAACTCCCACCTGATGAATTTGCAGTCGCTTTCAGAGTTAGACAATAAAGCATATATAAACACCGATGAGTTGGTATCGATAGCAAAAGCACTAAATGCCCTAAGGCTCTACTTTGGAGCCGAACTCGGAATAGACAACGAAACCGATAACAATTTACTACTTTCTTCAAGCGGAACTTACTATCTTTACCTACTTTTCGGATACCTGTTAGAAGAAATAATAAGCATTCTATCAGGACAATACTGAAACTTGCCCTGTATAATTAAAACCCAGTATGATTAAAGCTCTGTATGATTAAGACCCTGTGCCTGATGGGATCGGGAGAAATTGCCCCAAATATGGTCAAAGTTCACCGAAAAATTCTAGACGGTTTAATCGCTAGCTTTGAAGGTAACCGGACGCTAAAAGCATGTTTTCTTGCGACTCCTTTTACGTTTCAGGAAAATGTAGATGAGCTTTCAGCAAAAATTGTTAGGTATTTTAAGGTTAGCCTTAATGTCGATATAGAACCGACTGACATTATCAAGGACTTTTATAAAGTTGACATTGCATCTCTTGATCAAAATGAATTAATAAGGACAGTTTCCAATTCTGATTTCGTATTTGCAGGTCCAGGATCCCCAAGTTTTGCTTTAGAAAGATGGCAAAATGGTTCTTTGCCAAGTTTGCTCAAAGAAAAGCTCAAATCAGGTGGCGCTATAGTTTTTTCTTCAGCTGCTGCTCTAACTTGCGGTAAGTTTACAGTTCCAGTCTATGAAATTTATAAAGTTGGAGCAAAGCCAACATGGCTTGATGGAATGGATATTTTAAGCGTATTAGATCTAAACACCGCAGTAATACCGCATTTTAACAATGCCGAGGGCGGAACACATGATACGAGATTCTGCTATTTGGGACAAAATCGGCTTAACTATTTAAAAGGATTGATAGACGACGATACTGTGATATTAGGGATTGACGAACATACTGCAGTTATCTTTGACATTGAAAACTATACCCTTGAAGTATCGGGTCTTGGGTGTTTAACAGTACAACAACACTCCGAATCGTTTGTGATTAATTCTGGAGAAACAATTTCAATAGATAAGATTAAAAGCCCAGCTGACAAAACAAACCAAATTCGACAGCATCAAATAAAAAACCAAGATAAAAGCAAAGACGCAATTAAATCAGATTTTGATTTGGACGAGTTGATAGATAACTTCAAAAAACACTTAAATGAAAAAGAGTTTGATTTAGCGGGAAAAACCGCAGCGACCATGTTTAATATAATAGAACCACTGCTTTCAGATGACGAATCAGATTTCGGCAAAAAACTAATCCGTGAACTTAAAATACTGATCTTAAATATATTTGACGACTATCAAAAACTAGATATAGCATCAGTGAATAAGATAAACTCATTGATAAGCCTAATTGTTGAAATCAGAAATAAAGAACGCAAACAGTCGAACTTTACTTTATCCGATTTTATAAGAGACGAGCTTGCTCGCATGAAAGTCCAAATCAACGATTCGCCGACCGGAACTAAATGGGATATCTTAAATTAATACTAAGATATAATAGTTATTCTTAAATTCTTTTTAAGTTAAGCCCCTATCGTCTAGTGGCCTAGGACGCCACCCTTTCAAGGTGGTAGCACGGGTTCAAATCCCGTTGGGGGTGCAAGTATCTAAACCATCTGGGAATTAGTCAGAACAAGAAACCCACGAAAAAATCCTTGAGAAAACGCATGAAAATACAGAAATACATAATATATTATTATTGATGACTCTTTTAGTTCTGTGAACAAAAATGTGTAAGAACTTATACTGTACAACTTTTACAGTACAACTTTGCTAATTTAGGTTCAATAAAACTGAACTTTTACAATCTTAAAAGTCTTAGCATTCATCACTCGTACGTCAACTTTACAAAATGAACACAAATGACTTCCAGAATCGACTGGAGCACCACAGTTCGGACAGTTTGACAATACCGTATACCCATTGTTTAAAACTGAAGCGAAGTCTATATACATCTTTACTGTCTCTGAAATGCCATCTAGAGTCTTTGCTAAAACCGATAGCCGAACACGCATTTGCAAGTCACTGCTAAGATAGGCTCCCGATAGAGTGCTGGCGTGTTCTATTTCAATAGTTTCAGGATGAGCGTCAAGCAGTTCATTATGTCCAATAATTCCAAGCTGCAGATTAGGCTCGAAATAAAGTCCGAAAAGTTGCATATTTTTGGTTTGATGAGCTACAAACATCGCATTTACGGCTTTAGCTAAAAAGGTCATTATATAATCTGCCTGAGACCCCGAAACTGACGGGTCTAAGTTACCATCTTTTGATTCCGTTGGCGACCAGCTAATAGGCAGAGGCTCGATAGTTGTATCAGACATTAATTTGTTTGACCATTCAGTTCACTACTAATTGGGCTCGGTTGCAGAGGGAACACTTGGCACTGCGTTTCCACAACCCGAACAAAACTTGGCCCCAGGAACTAATGCTGTACCACAGTTAGAACAAAACTTGGCCACACCTCCTGCAACTGGAGAAGCTACAGGACCCTGAACAGCCGGTGCGGGATTTTGAACTGGAGCAGAAGAAGTCTGGCCCATTGTACTGTTATTCATCATAAATCCCATCATTCCCGACTGGGTCGTAGCTTTACCATCTTCGATTCCCCTGGCAATGTCCAACATTGCTTCTCCTTTTGCATACTCTCCGAAAGATCCAGCAACCTGAGTATAAGCTTTTGCCTCAGACAAAGTTCTGAGCCGGTTTAAGTCCTCTTCTGGAACGTTTACGTTTAACTGGGCAAATGCCGAAAGGCAAACTCCGTAAGGTTCTAAGTTGTCGTTTGCTTTTTTTAAAGAGTTTTCCATTAGACTTTGTTGAATTTCTCCCAAAAATAACACCCCGTGATCTTTAATCAGACTCGGTAGTTCAACTCTTATACCTGATAAAACCTGATCCTGAACCCAAGTGACAATCTGGTTTTCATGGTCAGTTACCCCTGATGTTCCAACCAACTTAGAAATAAGTTTTATGGGGTCTGAAACTTTAAAAGCTAAATTTCCAAATGCTCTAACAGCCACAATTAATCCAGTAACTGAATCTGAAATATTATCTACTGGCCCGCCAAAGTTTATATCAGGAATATCCCTAGTGGTTACATAGTAAAGTTCGGCATCGTAGTAAGAATTGCCTGTAAGTCTGTCTACGAGCCATCCAAATGCCAAAGACGCACCTTCGTCCAACTCATGTCTTCCGGGAGGCAATGTGCCTATAACCTTGCCGAGATTTGTAAACACAGCTACATAGTCGATGTCTACATTAACTATTGAATGCTGAATTATCTGAGAATCTGGATACTTCCAGATTACGGAACTCTTTTTATCATCAGGTAAATCGATAAAAAGCCGGTCAATCCCCTTGTCTTTATGTCCTTCAAATAACGGCATTTTGCCTCCTTTATTTTTTTTCTAGCGCTAATTTTAATTCAATTACAATAGGTCATTGATTTAAAACAATTATTCTTTCTAATAGGTCTCTAAGTTCATTTGAACGGTTAGCCCTGCTTTCCAATTCATCTAACAGCGACTTTGCCCAACTACTCATAGACACCGACTCAATTTCAATGGCTTTGTTGGGCTTTTCCAAATCGACAATTTCACACCTAATGGAATCAGACAAGTCGATCTTAAACTCCTTATTTCGTAGCTTTATTAACATCTTTTTTAATTTTGACGATTTTAGGTGAATATGATTTAAGTAAGGAAGATCTCCAATCACCTTTCCTAAAAATCTATGACTGTAGGTGACTTCAACGTTAAAGTTATTTGTTTGTTTCAGATACTTTGTTAGAGAAGATAAAAGCAGTTGCAACTGGTCAAAGTTAAAACTTATATTTGAGGTGGATTCATAAAGATGAGTCTTTTCAAAGCTGCTGCTTTTAACGGCGCCCGTCGAACTTTCTGAACCTTCTAAATCAGCAGAATTGCTAGTTGAGTCAACTATTTTCCCTTCGCCGTCTAAATTTTTGTCAGCAGAATCATTCTTTGACGTGTTTTCTTCATTTTCCATAGCTTTTATCCAGAAAATTTATTCAAATTAATCTTATAGCAAAAAATTAAAACTCGCCAAGATTGAGGAACAATATTAAATTCGAAAAGCAAGTGAAATTCAGATTCACAAAAATCTGTACACTGTATTTTATTTTAAAATGTATCTTGTTGAATAAAGTTAATTAAGTTACTTAGTGACTTATGCTTACTCTGGATCCAATTTCTTTGTCGATTTGCTTACCGATTTGGTTCCCATCAAAGTCTTAGATGCGGGCAAACAGCACACTTCATATTAGCTCATTTTTAAAATTAGCTCATTTTTAAAATTAGCTCATTTTTAAAATTAGCTTGTTGTGAGTTTTAAGACAAATGGTCTCAAAATAGTATCGCTATCTAGAAGTTGCCAAAAAGTTCATTGACAGATAAACTTTCATAAAACTTATACAATACCCCACTTAAAGT
>JAJYVQ010000103.1 GCA_021791915.1 Actinomycetes bacterium
TGTGTTAGCGGCGGGAATTTTAAATGCCATACCCTTAGAGAGGACCAAAGTAAACCGATCTTCTGCAAAATTAGCCCAAGATTTGGTTGAAGAAGGGTGGAACTTAATAATATTTCCCGAAGGCGGTAGAACACAAGACGGATGGGGACAACCATTTAAAGGGGGTGCGGCCTATCTTTCAATCAAAACTGGTATCCCAATAGTTCCAGTATATATTCATAATACAAGAGCGTTAATGAAAAAAGGGTCTAAAAAACTTACAACAGGAGCTACTAAAGTAATTTTCGGATCTCCAATCAATGCACTTGACGGTGAAGATGCACGCAAATATTCGGTTAGAATTGAAAAGGAGATTGCGGCTTTGAAAAATGAGATCGGTGACGATTTCTACAAGTCGCTTTTAAATAAAAGCAAAGATACCACTCCCGGATTACAAAACAACGAACAGTCAAAATGGTTGAGGTCTTGGGCAATCGAAACAACTGAACGATCAAACAAGAAAGAACCGATTAAATGGCCAAAACTCTGATAATAAAAGTCGCCTTATTTGTAGTTGCACTATGTCTATTAGGTTCTTGTTCGAGCCCACAACAGTCCGTCAATTCCAACGGTGGCACCTTACTTAATCTAACTTGGAAAAGCTCCACTTTTAACGCTCCTAAAAATTCAGCACTGTTTGGGATCGATTGCATTACTTCGTCGGTGTGCATAACCGTAGGTGCAAGCAATCTGTCAACAAGTGCTTATTCTACTTCAACAGCTTATAAACCTGCTATCTTCTATAGCAAAAATGCTGGAGATACTTGGGATTCTTCAAATATAAAACTGCCCGTAAATATTACAACCGGTATCATAGATGCCATTGGATGTTCAAAATTAGCATGCATAGCAGTTGGGGGCTCTGACCCAAGCGGAAGTGGTGTACCTATTGCTTTAATATCTACAAATCAAGGTGAATCCTTTAGCCCAGTGAATGTTTCACAAATATCTTCAGGGTCATTTGATGGGATATACTGCTATTCTCAAATAGATGTACAAAACAAAAATAATTGCATATTAGTTGGAAACAGCGGTACTACGACTAATACCAATAACCTAATTGTAAAGTTAACCCTAACTAATCTTGCAATTTCTATGATAAATATACCCAGTAAGACAAACTCATACATAAATGCACTATCGTGTAACAACAACAGTTACTGCGTCGCACTCGGTGGTTTTACAACTGGGTCGCAAACAAACAATAGCGAAATCTTAGTATCAAACAACGATGGCACATCGTTTACAGTTGCAACTTTTAAGTCGCTACCTCAAACCCTTTTAGCGGTAACTTGCTCTTCGACTCAAAACTGTTTTATCGCCGGAGCTGGAAACACGTCATTGAATTCGCTTGGTACTCCCGTAGGATACCCATCAATTTACGAATTTCAAAGTCAAGATTCAGTTTCGCTAAAACAACCTCTGATACTAAAATCCTCACAGGGCCTTATGACTAGTATTTACTGTTTAAACAATAATCTATCTCAATGTATAGCAATCGGAGGCCAAGGAAGTTCAAAGTCATTTAAATCGGTAATTTCATACCTTAAAAACGGCACATGGCAAACTCAGGATGTTTCAATTGCTGATATAAACTTGTATTCGATCACTTGCATTGGCAGTTCTAACAGCTGCATAGCTGTCGGGAATCAAACTACTAAAAACAATCAATCAGTGCCTGAAGTTTTTAAGTTGAATCTGTAGACTAAAACAGAATTAATTTCGACTTAAGCCAATTTCAAGTTAGGTTAATTCCAAATTAGATTAATCAATGGTTAATCAATCTTAAATATAACTCTAGTTTCCGTTCTAATTACACCAAACAGTGCTTTCAATATTTTAAACAGTGCTTTCAGGTTTTTACTTCACGACTATTGGCTTTAAAAAAGCAACCTGGCTTGGACAAAAAGCTACATCGTCGAATCAAATCCAGAAATTAAAGACTCAATTTCAGATTTTACTGACTTGATTAGTTCATCTAAGCTTTTTTGTGAAGTAGATTCTACAAAAACATTAAGATTCGGCAAGAGTGAATCGGGAAGGACAAATATCCAACCGTCAGGATATCGAAGTTTTATCCCCTCGATTTGATCATCTTCAATATATTCGCTCTTTAATCCGGAATACTCCCTCATAAAAGTAGCTTTGTGGTCAAACGAACATGGAACCTCGAATCGAGAAGTAAATATGGGACCGATCTTTGTCAGTAAAGTCGAAACTGAAAGATTATAGTTTGAGAAAAGTTCAAGCAAATAACAGAACATAGCTGCGGAGTCAAACACGTTAGCATATCCCAATATCATATATTTGGACTCAGTTCCAAAAATCAAATCCGGACTGTAATCGGTTAGATATTCGAAATAGTTTACAGTAGTTGCTTTAGTCCTTAGTATCTTAACTTTACTTCCCTTAGCAATTTCATCCAATTTCATCGTTGAAGTAATAGGTACAGCTATAGTTGTATCGAAATTTAACTCAACCAAAAGTTTGACAATAAGAAGCTGTAGCATTTGGTCTGACAACGTGACACCAAGATCATCAACAAGCAAGATTGACTCACCGTCTCCATCGAAAATTACACCGAAATCAGCACCCGAAGCTCTAACTAAATTACCGGTCTCCTCTATGAGGTCAGCTGTTGTCACTGAGAGCGATTTATAGGTGGCTGCATATGGATTTATGACATAAATATCAGAATTTAATTTTGAAAGTAAATTGGGCATCACAAAGCTCACGGTTCCATAAGAATAGTTCAATACGATTTTGAAGTTTCGTTTACGTATGATTTCCAAATCAACTGATTTTAATATTTTGTAACAGTACTCTTCTACTGCTCTCGTAGGTAAGTTCAAATCTCCAATTTCAGAACCAACGACTTTTCTGAACTCTTCACGAAAGTACAGCCGTTCAATTTTCTTTCTGAGATGTTCGTCAATATCCATTCCGTTTATGTCAAAGAATCTAATTGATACAACAAGTGGATCATCGTTTGAAAGTCTTACCGTAACCCCGCCGTCAGAACCAGTAGCGACTATCGTATGGCTCATTGTAGGTATGGTTGATATCTCGAGATCTTCAACATCGACTCCCACTGCGTTAAAACCTATCATCATCGCCCGTTTAAGCATCCGAGCGGACCTAGAAGAATCTCTCGAGGCCACTATTCTACTTCCTTTTGGCAGAAGAGACCCATAAGCCATAGCAACTTTTACGGCAAATTCAGGGCTAATGTCGACGTTAGAGTATCCTTCAATACCAAGGTTTCCGAATAAATTCCTATTTGCTCTAGTTTCAAAAACTATAGATGAATTTACGGTGGCTCCAGATTCAATTATCTTTTTTGAATATACCTTGACATTTGAGTCTATTAAAACTGAATTACCCACTAAACATCCGTCACCAAGAACGCACTCAGGCTCTATGGTAACATTGTTTCTGACTTCGCACGCTCTTCCAACTATCGATCCCCGAACTGAACTTCGATATCCTATAAACGAATTATCCATAATAATGCTGTGATCAATTAAGCTGTCCTGACGAATTCGAACATTTGAGCCTAACACTGAGTAGGGGTTTATAATGCAATTTGAATCAACCGTAGAGTTGGACCCTATCATACAAGGACCATCAATGCGAACAGTCGGGTGAATGTCCACGTTTTCGCCTATAAATACTCCTTCTTTAAGTTCAAATCCAATATGATTAAGAGTTATTTTTCCGTCCAATACATCTCTGTGGGCTTTTAAATAAGCAAGATGCGTACCAATGTCCTCCCAATAACCGAGCATCTTAAAACCGCTTATCTTTTTCTTATGATTTAACAGCTCTGGAAAAATATCGGAAGAAAAATCAAGCTCTTTTCCCGGTACCATAAACTCAAATACTTCAGGACTCATAACATATACACCTGTATTGATGGTGTCTGAAAAAACCTGCCCCCAAGTAGGCTTTTCAACGAATCTTACTACTTCGTTAGATTCGTCACAAATTACGACTCCAAATGAAGTTGGATCATCAATCTGTTTTAGAGCAATAGATACTATTGAACTACTATTTTTATGCCACCCCATAAGATCGATTAAATTAAAGTTAGTCAAAACGTCACCACTTATTACCAGAAAATCCTCCTTTAATTGGTCTGCAACGTTTAAGACTGAACCTGCTGTTCCCAACGGTATCTGTTCAACCGAATACTTTATTGAAACTCCGAAATCCGATCCGTCTCCAAAATAAGACTGGATCATATCTGCAAGATAGGAAACCGTGAAAATCAATTCCGTTATTTCAAAAGACTTAAGAAAATCGATTACGTGTTCTAATATGGGACGATTAACTATTGGCAGAAGTGGCTTCGGTGTACTGGAGGTTAGTGGACGCAGTCTGGTTCCGTGTCCCCCTGCCATAACTACCGCTTTCATATTTGACTTATCCGTTTTATCATAATTTGAATTCGTTACAACTGCTTATTATATTCTAACTTGCACAGACGATACGTTCTGTCTGCATTAACTCAAATAACTCAAATCATACCAAGTTACACTTTAATAGTAGCCTTATAAAAAAGGAATCATAAAAGCATAGTGAACTGTAACAACTGCGAAACTGTCAGTGATGTTGGTGTGAAATTATCTTAAATCTGTAGCAAAGCTCCATTGGTTAAACTCGACAAGAGCAACTATATATTACTAGTACCTATAGATACTTATTGAACGAATTTAGACCATTTGAGGAGTCAAAAACAATAGCTGTTGTAACAATTGCAATACAAAAATATCTGTTAACCTTACACCAGTAGCATTTATATTCTTGTTAGTACCACAAACACTTTAGCTTAATCAGCACTATTAATTAATTTCGAAACTATCAGTCGAAAATACTAAAATAGCAATCTCCGTTTTTAATTTTGGGACTTTCAAAAAACCTAGTTTCATCCTGTACTAGTTTCATCCTGTACTAGTTTCATCCTGTACTAGTCGCATTCTGTAGCACCAAGTGCTCAATAGGCTAAACCAAAAGAACCCTTTCTTAAATCTCTGATTTATCTATTGCTTTAGGTCGCTTAATATTTTAAGTTGCTGCATTGAAATAGAAATATTTGGCAAGCCATTTTCATACCCCTAATCAATACTGCGTAACAACGCTTTGTAACAGGTTTAGCTCTAAGCAATTTTATCCTGCTTTGTAGGTCTCGATTTGTATGCATCAAGCGCCAAAGGAACATACATCACAGTTGCGATATAAGACATTAGAATACCTATTAAGGAAATATATAGACCTAAATGATTAAAGAATACCTGAATTGTTGCTACATGATTATTGTCACCATAACTTGTAAGAATCATCAACGGTATCGCAACCATTAATACAAACGTACCTGCTTTGCCAAACCAGATTACATCGATTCTTTTTGCTCTTATCATTGCCAAAAATACAGTTACTGAACTCATCAACAACTCTCTAAAAATAATTATAAGTCCGACTGCAATCGGCACTGAATGCGAAATCAAAGCGACGACCAAAGATCCACCTACTAGAACTCTGTCGGCAACTGGATCAATTATCTTGCCCAATTCGGTGACTTGATTAAAGTGCCTAGCAACATAACCGTCAAGGAAATCAGTTATACCTGCGACTCCCAAAAACACTGCGGCGATTGGCTTGGAATCGTTACTTAATATTAAAAAACAGAAAATGCCAAATAGGATTAATCTAAATAAAGTTAATCCATTCGGCACGTTAAAAATATTTTCTTTTTCTTTCGAGATGATCGATTCCTTTATTAGATTGATTTGTACAAATTTTACTTAGATCAATTGAGTTACTTGTGAAATTAAATAAACCTTTAGTATGGTTTACCGAGTTTAAATTGACCTGAACATGCTAAAAATAACTAATCTACAGGTGCATGTAACGGCCACGGTCTATTTCTTTCTACTTCTAATGCGATGTCAAGCAATTCGCTATCTCTATGGTGAGGTGCCAAAACTTGCATTCCAACTGGAAGAGAGTCAATTGATCCAACAGGTATAGAAATTGCCGGATTACCATATACGTTCGAGATCATTGTCAACGCTCCCATTTCCATCATCTCGGGAAACCAATTTGCGGCTTGATCCAATATAGCAATAGGAAGTTTTTGATTAAACGAACTTATCACCCTTGCTCCGTAAAGTACAGATTTTGAAGCATTTTTTATTACCGTATTTTCTTTAAGAATATCCAACAGGTCTCTTTTTTGGTTGGACTTAGTTGACTCAGCAGGAAACGCTGGACCTGGATTTGTTGCAGCGATTATGTAATCTACCTCTTCAAAAGCACGTGCCATCTCTTCGTTTGCTTCAATTCTTCTCATCTCCGCCAAAGAAGCAGATTTTAAGTTATAAAAAGCCTGGGCTAACAACAAACCCATAGCTACTTCATCGGTCATATCCTTAGCTCTTCGTGGCCAAAGATTTCCGAGTTCGCCGATTAAAGTAACTAAATTTTCCATCATCCAGTATGCTGCCAAGTTGGGTGGCTTTACGTTTATATCCACTTTAACGAGACCCAAATCTTTTATAAGCAACTCTGCTTGCTGATGAATTAATTCGGCTACCCCATCTTCTAGGGTAACACCACACAAATTTGGAATTACTGCAACTTTTTTTCCCTTAAAAGTAGATTTGCCTAGATTCGCTTCCCATTTACCGTCACTTTCAAGGGTGGATGGATCCCAAGGGTCAACCCCCGCCACGACATCATAGTATCTAGCTACATCTCTTACCGATCTGGAGAGTATTCCCCCTACAACAGTATTAGGTTTCATATAAGCATGAGGTCCTCTCGTAACTCTGCCGAATGTTCCCTTCATTCCCAGTAGCCCGCAATAACCGGCAGGTATCCTTATTGATCCACCTCCGTCAGAACCCGTAGCCAAACTTACTAAAGCACCCGACACCGAAGCAGCTGCGCCTCCTGATGAACCCCCGACCGTACGACCGTACTTCCACGGATTTTGGGTAATTCCGTTTAATTTGGTTATCGAAACATTTAACCCTCCAAACTCAGAGGAAGTACTTAAACCCAATGGAACAGCACCCCCTTTGTCGATCAGCCTTCCAACAGCATGCATAGTGTGATCTGCAATTCTATCTTTAAAAAGCAGCGAACCTTCAGTATATGGCCAACCTTTAACTGGCTCTAACTCTTTAATTAAAGCTGGTACCCCTCCAAAAGGTTTTGTGATATCGGCATCTTTGGCTTCTTTTAGAGCCAAATCATAGTCCTTAAAGGATACCGAGTTAATTTTTGAGTTTTCAATCGCATCAATAGAATGTTGCATCTCTTCGTAAGGACTTATCTCTTTTTTTCTAAAGGCGTCTACCAAAGAACTTGCATCGCCCTTCCATGTTTTATTAGTCATATTTAATATCCTAGTCTCTTGATTAATAGCTCAAATACTGACTCAATACTTAAACATTATTTAAGTATTGCATCTTTTTTCACTTCTTGTTTCAGTTTTCGGCGACTGTTTAATATTTTGATCATTCGTAACTATTCAGATACCTTTTCCTAACATTCCACCACTTGTGTTTTAAAGTGTGCTTTAATTATATTAGCGGGAGAGTAGTGAAAGGTACTCTAAAATTAAAATAAGTTACGAACAGTTAGATTCTAACTACGCTCAACTCTTAGTTAACTTCGACGAACTGTCATTAAAGTATAATGAACTCTTTGTTAAATTCGACGAACTGTCATTAAGGTATAACGAACTCTTTGTTAAATTCGACGAACTGTCATTAAGGTATAACGAACTTTTATCTGAAACTAACGATCTTAAAGCTAGATTGAAATTAAATTCATCTAATTCATCTAAACCTCCGTCTTCTGACGGTTATAAGAAACCTTCACCAAAGTCAAGACGTATTAGATCTGGTAAAAAGCCTGGGAAACAACCTGGTGATAAAGGACACAACTTGATGAAGCGTGAGGATCCTGATGAAGTTAAAACATATACCCCTAAGACTTGCAATAATTGTGGGAAAGATCTCACTAATGCTTCAGTTATTTCAACAGCATCCAGGCAAGTCTTTGAACTTCCACATATTGAACTTGATTGCATTGAACATCAAGTAGAAACGAAACTCTGTAGCTGCGGAAGTAAAACTCAAGCATTATTTCCAAGTGAAGCTACAGGTCCTACATGTTACGGTCCTAATCTAAGGGCACTTGCTTCCTATTTTGTCACCAGACAACATTTACCAATTTTAAGAGTTGCTGAAATGTTTAGTGATGTCTTTAATCATAAAGTATCAGCTGGAACCATTATTAATAT
>JAJYVQ010000104.1 GCA_021791915.1 Actinomycetes bacterium
CACCACATTTTTAATACCTCCCGCATAATAATCTTAAACAATACAGACTATAGCATAGTTGTTTGACGCTTCTAGGATTTATGGGTGTGTTTAGTATAAATTTTGAAAAAAGTGTTATGTAATGTAATTTCAATTCGCTAACTTTAATTATTTGGAAATCCAAATTAAACAGCTTAATTGTTTAATGGTGACAAGTGGCTTGGATAAACATTATTTGTAACCATAAATAAGTCGTTCCATAAATAAGTCGTTCCATAAATAAGTCGTTTTAGTCTGGTTAGAATTAAAAGAATTTAACATTGATTCGGCATGGAATTACAAAGTAGAATTAGTTAATTTTATGTAATTGTGTGGATACCGACTAACTACACTTGATGGGTTACCAACAGTTGCAAATAATATTTTTTTATATAAACAAATATCTGCTTTACTATAGATATGATGTTTTCAGAATAGACAAAACTCGAAGGTATCCATTATCAGATTCCCTGGCGTTGGTTCACTGAAGATTAAATGGAGGTTCCTGTCCACAAGACACTTACAGGAACAATCTTGGTGGACGTGCCAGTTAAAAAAACAGATAAAAAGAACGTTGTTATTTAAGTTCGTATTTTATTTTATGACCAACGGAAAGACCTGGATCGTAAAATAGCTTAACTCACCGAATGGGCAACAAAAAAAAGGAATATGGTTGTTTCAGAAGTTGTTTAAGAGGTAGCAGTAGAGGTTGGGTCTGGAATAAATGGGCGACCTGAAAAGCTTGTTAGATTACTATCTGATAAAAACGTCACCAGTATCGTTGTAGGATACATGGATCGTTTGGCTCGTTTTGGGGTGGAGCACTTAGAAGCGACACTTTCTGCTCACAGTCGTAAGGTAATAGTGGTGGACGACGGTGAGTTAGAAGATGATCTAGTAAAAGACATGACCGAAATATCGACTAGTTTTTGTATCATACTCTATGCCTTACTCTATACCAAGCTCTATGGCATGTCTATGACAGATGAGAAGTGAAGAACAGAGCTAAAAAGCAATTCAATTTGCAAACAAAGATGTAGCTGTTACGGTTGAATTTTGATATAGAAAACTCAGACAAATTTTGAGATCAAAATTCTTTAACTAAAGTTAACCATCCCTCCCCGGTAGAAGATGTCATCCTAAAATGTTCGGAATTGGTAGCGAAGAGTTTTTAAATGCTAGGATCATTTCAGGTTTTGAGGTCTCTATTAGGTTTTTAGGAGGATTTAAGCTTAGGAATTTGCTGTATTGAACTGCTGCTGACGCTGAATTGTTCAGATCGGTTAAGTAAATTGTTCCAAGATAAAGATGTGCAATTGCGTAGTTGGGGTTATACGACATTGCTTTCAATATGAGGGCCTCTCCTAATGCAACTAGACTGTTATTGTGGTTAAACTGCCCGTTTTGGGATATGATCCAACCTTCTTGTGACAGGGCCTCCACATTTTTGGGATCGTTTGTCAAAATTTGCTTATATGTAGACACGGCTTGAGCGTCGTCCCCAGTGCTTGCTTCAAAATTTGCAATTGTAAGCAGTTGACTGTTGGTAAATTGAGCTTTCTGACTTTGGGCTTTTCCCGGAAGATTTAATCCAAATCCCAGCCCCAGAAAATACAATATACCGAGCAGTATAAGTGTAATTCCTGAGTACAGAAAAGTTTTACGAAATCGATTTAACTTAGATCTATGTGTCGGCTGGTTTTGTATTTTGAGTTTAAATTTTGTAATAAACCTTGTTTGTCGGTTGATAAAAGTTAAACTCAAACCAAATAAAATGAAAAATATTATTAACAAGGGTATGATCCAAGACAGATCTGCCGCAGAAGAACCGTGCGGAGATAGATAGATAGCCTGACCATATGTATTGGCCAAACTGTTTAATATCTGATTGTCGCTTTGACGGTTAAGAATATCTTGATAAACTTTTGCTTTAATACTCACTGCGATTGCAGCAGTTGAATTTGCAACAGACTGACCTTCGCAGGCAGGACATTTGATTTGACTCTCTAAGTTTGCGGCTCTCTGTGCATCAGTTAAAGTTTTAGGTTTAAAATAGGCATAGCTAAACGAACCAATAAGAAGGATCAATATGATCGGCCATATTATTTTATTGAAATTTGGTCCACTTTTTTTAGAATCTTCGTTTGATTGATCACCAAACTTAGTTAAATGAGTTTCTGAAGTAGAGTCTTCGACTAATTTGTCAGGTACAAAATTATTCGTTAAGTTGTTTTTATCCATGATGGCATTGTCAGAATTTTCTGTTTCACCACCAACGTCCTCTAAAGTCTTGTTTTCAAAATTATCACTTATCATTGATATCTGCTTAACGCATTGTTTAGTCCTTTAAGCGTTACTGGACCTATAAATTTTGCCAACACTATTCCGGTCGGCGAAATTAAAAAAGTTTCAGGAGGTTCGCTAACCCCGTAGCTTATCGCAATAGAACCCGAAGGATCTTCGACCGCATCCCAAGTGGCACCGATTGACTTTAAAAAATGAGATGCACTTGAGGCAGTATCGGCGAAAACTACGCCGAGTATTTCTGCATTGTTTAGTTGCTTGTGATCGTAGGCGAAAGTTATCAACGCTGGAGATTCCTGAAAACAGGGCGAGCACCAGCTTGCAAAAAAGTTCAGCAATACAAATTTTCCTCTGTAGTCACTAAGTGATACATACTTATTATTTGTAATAGAGGTACCAGCTATGTTTGGTGCAGGTTTTCCCAAAAGCGGACTTCTCGTCGATACAGTAGAAGCTGCTGGGCTGTATGCTAATATGCCAAGCAATCCAAATATAACCAAAAGGATTGTAGACCCAAATAGTACACGCTTTTTACCGACACTCTGTTTTGGTTGTACTGAAAGCGAAGTTGTCATACAGTTATCTTTTCAAGATCTTCATCTTCTTTTTCGTTGGTTAAATTTCTTTTGGTCGTTTTCTTATTGTTTAGATCTGGAATAATCGAAAGCAAACCCCCTATAAATATTATAAATCCGCCCGTCCAAATCCAAAAAATAAATGGTTGTATTACTACACCGATGATAACGGATTTTGATGAGGAGCCAGTAGGAAGTTCTGATACTGTAATATAAATATCTTTTAACGGAGTTGAATTTATTGCCGGTGTACCTATCCCCTGGGATTCGTTCGGAAATATTGTAATTGCGGGATAATAAGGGCCTTGATTGTTGATTAAAACTTTAGCCTCAGTTACTGTGTCTTGCGGATTATTTTGAGTGATCAACTTTAAGAATGTAATTTTTGCGTTGTCAAAAGTTGCTGTCTGTCCCTTATATAGACTTACGTCTCCTCTCTGTCCAAGAGTTACTGCCGAAAGTATGGCAGCTGCTAATATTAGGATTCCGATGTGGGCAATCATCGAGCCGCCTTTTCTGCCAATCAAACTTTTCAACACGGATTTTTCTGAGCGTTTAAAATTTAAACTCAACTGTTTTATAGCTACTGATCCGCTGAAAACCGCACAACTGTATGTAATGACATCTACTGCATTTGTGAATCCTGTAACGACCAGTATTAAAGCTACGCCTGCTGCCATCAAAGCTGGGAATAGCAACTTATTTCCTAGAGCATTAAATTTGATAGGGTTGTAGCTTAAAACAGGTCCTACTCCCATCAAAATCAAGGCGACGAAAGCAAAGGGAGCAGTTAAGGTGTCGTAATACGGGGGACCGATGCTAATTGTACCTGAAAAATGTTCTGCGATTACGGGATATATTGTACCTATAAATATACAGATACCAATTATTAGAAAAAGTAGGTTGTTCAACACGAAAGCAGCAGGCTTTGATATCTCTCCTTGTATTAAATAAGATCTGTCTTTTTCTGCGATATTAGGTCCAAGAAATGTAATTGCATAAAGCGATACTAAAACTATTACTCCCAATGCAACGATGAGATATATTCCAATGTTTGAATCGCTAAATGCATGGACCGACTCCACAACCCCCGATCTTGTTAGATAAGTACCTAGAATTGTGAGGGCGAACGTTACTAATATTAACGACATAGTCCACGTCTTAAGTACACGTTTTTCTTCAGTAGCAATTCCACTGTGCATTGCTGCAGTTGCAGTAAGCCACGGCATTAAGGCTGCGTTTTCAACTGGATCCCATGCCCAGAAACCGCCCCAGCCCAATACTTCATAAGACCACCACGCACCCATAATGATTCCTAGAGTAAGACAGCACCAAGGAAAAATAAGCCAAGCTCTTGTAGTTTTTTGCCATAATATATTGGGTTCTTTGGCAAAAAGTCTAGCTAAAGTAAGTGAAAAAGGTATGGTGAATCCCGTCAGACCTAAATACAACAAAATTGGATGAATTGCAACCAACGGATTGTCTTGTAAAAGTGGATTCGGTCCAGTTCCGTCAGTAGGTACGGGTCCTGTTACGTGTAAGAAAGGATTTGCTGGAAATGCCACTAAAAATAGAAAAAATAGACAGATGATCAAGTTAATGAGTTGAGCATATATGATTGTAGGTTCAGCTGAATTTTTGAAATATAAATAAAATGCAGTGACGTAACAACTGAGCAGTAGAACCCATAGAAGTATTGAGCCTTCTAGCGCAGACCAAAGACCTGCAACAGTATACAAAATTGGCGTTTGTATTGCATTATTTTGAGCGACATAAGCTAAGCTGAAGTCGTGAGAGATTAAAGCATGTTCCATTGCAAGTACTGATAGAACTACTCCACCCAATATCAATGCCATGTTTACTTTGATTAGATTTGACAGGCGAATATCAGAATCTTTTTGAACTCTATTGTTTTTTGTGTTGATAGCGATCTTTATAATAGCTGCCAGTGTAGCCAATAAAGCTATATAAATTCCTGCCTGTCCTAAGACAATGTTAATATCCATATTAAAATTAAAATGCTGTAATTAGAAATCCGTAGCCTTATATTTAAAATCAAGTTTTAACTATTTTGACTCTGTTGGGATGAGCTGCAATATATTGATTAGTATGTTTAATCATTATCTGAGATGATATAAAAAGAAGTGAAGTTCCTCCGGGTCCGTTGCCTTCTGCAAAATGTCCTACCAGTACCACGGGTATACCTGGTTGAAAAAGCTGCGGAGGAGAACCGTTATTGATTACTGGAACAATTGTTTTACCTGATGAGATTGAAAACAGCGTTTCGCTATTCTTTCTTTTGATTGTACTTCCAATCACATCTCCTTCAATTCTGAACTCTGAGGTCCCGAGCATTTTTCTATTTGCTACCGCTTGGTTGGCGGTTTGAAAATATTCGATCGAATTTGAAAGACCTTCATATATTAAAATTCCTAAAACAACCAAAAGGATTCCAAAGACAATATAAATTCGGATTTTCCGTCTTTTAAGTAACTTATTGTTAGTTTCCATTTCCATCGTTAGTCAACTCATTTTTTAATTTAAGAATCTGTTGTCTTAAGGACTTTCTTCTAAATATCAAACTAAAAGAGTACCCGACTATTGAAATTATTGCTACCGAATATCCGGCAATTACGTAAGCATTCATTGACTTAAACTTCTGACTTTCTCAACTCGATTGCTTTAAGTGTTCCGATTTGAGCTGCGACTGTCTTTAGCAGTTCAATTTCATACCTGACTCTCATCATCCATGCCCAAACCAAAGTAGTACATAAAAATCCGACTCCCATAGTCAAACCCATTGACAAAGGAACAGTCAGATGAAGACCGGGAGTTAAAACGCTTGCAGTCTGATGTAACGTATTC
Source organism: Actinomycetes bacterium (assembly GCA_021791915.1). GTDB lineage: Bacteria > Actinomycetota > Acidimicrobiia > Acidimicrobiales > JABEUL01 > JAJZNL01. Next base: position 5,763 of record JAJYVQ010000104.1, read on the forward strand.
CACCATATAACCGAAAAATGAACAATTGGAACGTCAATAGCGGCGAACAAAGCGGCGATAGCATTTCGGGTTGCTTTTACTTTGTCAGATCCATCCATCTGTCTAACAGCCAAATACCCTAAATACAAGACGAGAAGAACGGCAGTGAGCGTTAATCTGGCATCCCAAGTCCACCAGACTCCCCAAGTTGTTCTACCCCAAATGGATCCTGTAATTAAAGTCAGTGCAAGATATAGCACACCGATTTCAGCTGAAGCTCCCGCAATTTTATCCCAAAAATAACTTCTAGTTTTTGGCCACAACCACAGTAAGGAAGCTAATGTTGTGGTTCCGAACGCCAAATAAAGAGCTGCCCAAGCAACTGGTGGGTGTACATATAAAAGCCTTACAGCATATCCCAAATGTTCGTCGTTAGGAGTTATGAACAGTGCCAGCCATACAGTCAATAATGCGGTAACTATCGAAGATGCTCCCAAAAAGTATTTGGTTTTACTGTTAGCCGTTTTTTCTAATACGGCATCTAAGGCGTCGATATTATAGACGTCTCTATTTTTCAAGCTATCAGTTTCTAATGCGGATGTCAAAAGTCCTCCAAAAGAGGTTCAAACGATATTGAGCCAACTGAAAAGTAGGCAACGGCAAGCAGAAATAAAATTCCTATCCATATAAGCTTAATACTTCCGTTACCACTAAATGTCGGCAGACTGGCTTTAGTTGCGGCAAGTAATATCGGTGAAGCTAATGGTAAGTATAACAGTGGTAATAGGGTTTCTGCAGTATTTGAAACTATGAACATCGCTCCAAATACAATTCCCAATGCGCTAAGTGAAATCGAACTAAGTAGCATAATTAGAATCAAAAACAAGATATTGCCGATGCCGTGAAGCCCTGTATTAAATGCAACTGCGGTTGTAATTATGGTAATTATTCCAATTACAAAGATTTCAGTTGCGACAGATATTACTTTTCCGATAAATACTCCCGCCAAGTCAAAGCCTGATATTTTCAAGATGTCGCTTCCGGCGTCTTTTTCAATATTAATACTACGCTGAACTGCAAGCATTGAACACAAAAGTATAGAAATCCAAATTAAACCTGCGGCATTTTGTTTTAATGGCGATAAATTTGGTCCTAATGCGAACCCGAATATTATAATTGTCGCTCCGACTAACGGAATAACTTGCATAGTTAAAACTTTGGATCTTAACTCGATCCGTAAGTCTTTTAAAGTTACCGATAGGCTGTCACGAAACATCTGAGTATACGTCGCTAACGACAAAGCCGCCCTTTAGGGAAATGTTTCTAGTAGCAATTGGAGCTGCACATTGATCTTCGTGTGAAGTAAATATGATGGTATTAAAAGTGTTGTGGGTAAATTTTAAGATAAAGCCGTCTAAAAATTCTCTGGAGCTTTTGTCCAGTCCCCCATGAGGTTCATCCATCAGAATTAATTGAGGCTGTTTAATCATTACAGTTGCAATTGAAAGTTTTTTCCTTTGACCTTCAGACAGTCCGCTTGACTTAGTGTCATGGAGTCTATCTTGAAAATTTAATTCAGAAAGCACCTCTTTAATTTTCAAGTTAAGATTTTTTTTGCTTAGATGTTTTAGTTCTTTTACAGACCGGGCAAAATACTGAAGGTTTTCCATCGGTGTCAAATCGTTGTAAATGAGTGGTCTGTGACCAATATAGCCGACCTTTTCTCTGATCAGAAAGTAATTTCTTATATCCTCATTTAAGACTTCTCCCGATCCTGAAGTCACAGCGAATAGTCCAGCAATAACTTTAAGCAAAGAAGTTTTGCCAGCACCGTTTGGACCAGAAATCCAAACCCTCTCTTGTTGGACAATTTGCGCCGATACTCCCGAGAGTACAGGGTATTTTCCTCTAAATGCAACAATATTATTAAGTTTTATCAAGCTTTCTTTTACCAAATTTATCTTTCCAAATTATTTGTATCTAGTTATTTGTATCTAGTTATATTTTGTAATTTCGAGGATTGCAAAGTTAAGTTATACGGTTAAGAGGATTAAAAACACTTAATTTCCGTCGGAATCTTATGGTCGGGCTGCCGGGATTTGAACCCGGGACCTCTGCGTCCCGAACGCAGCGCGCTACCAAACTGTGCTACAGCCCGTATCCGAAATTCAAAAAAAGAGCTATAGTCAATGCTAACAGGTTGCTAAAGCGGTCTATTACTCGGTGATATTCTTGCGGATATAATAAATGTAAATAATAGAGATCTAAATTAGGCTGATTTTAATAAATCTGTTATAGTAAGCCTCACGAAGGGCTCGGATTTATATCTCCTGTCCTAAAACATGACATGGTCGTGGTTGGGCCCGCGAGCTTAAACCTTTGGGTAAAATCTACCGCAGTCAATACCGATTTACAGGTGACGGTGTCTGAAGTAAGACCGAATGGACAGGAGATGTACGTTCAGTC
>JAJYVQ010000005.1 GCA_021791915.1 Actinomycetes bacterium
CGGCCATTAGACCTTCTTAATAGGGACTTCTATTCAGATGCCCCAAATAAAAAGTGGGTTGCTGATATAACCTATGTCTTAGTCAACAAGACTTTCTTATATGTCGCATTTGTTATCGATGTCTACTCGAGAATGATAGTTGGATGGAACATCTCCCGTTCTTTAAAAACCAACCTTCCTCTCCAGGCTTTAGAAATGGCAATTAGCTTAAGAGACATATCAGATGATCTAATACACCATAGTGACAGAGGATCTCAGTACCTATCACTTACGTATTCTGAGAGGCTAGAAGAAGCAGGTATAACTGCATCTGTTGGCTCCAAAGGGGATTCCTACGATAATGCGCTGGCAGAGGCAACCAATAATTTATACAAAAGAGAGGTCGTCTTTCACGAAGGTCCCTTTTCAACGGCATCAGAATTGGAAAAGGCTACTGCTTCATGGGTACTTTGGTTCAACACAAAACGTCTTCACAGTGCTTGTGGATACATTCCACCATTAGAGTTTGAAAAAAACTACTATACTGGTATAAAGAAAGGCAAAGAAGTTGCCTAAAAGTTATAAACTGAGTCTCCATAAATTCCAGTGTGTATCAGGTCTATATTATTTCAGATTAGACACGGTAGCCATTGAATAAAGAACGTCTCAAAGATTTACTCTTCGAGTTGCGCTTCGACATCAATTTCAATCTTAACGGCTTTGCTCACCATAAGTCCTCCAGTTTCCAAAACCGCATTCCAATTGACTCCAAAGTCTTCTCTGTTAATCTCCGTGGTTGCTGAAAATCCGATTACAGTTTTACCATACGGATTTTTTTCAGTACCTAAGTATTCCACATCCAAAATAACTGGAAGTGTCTTGTCTCTAATTGTAAGTTCTCCGTGGAGCTTACCTTCATTAGAATCCGATAGTTCTAACTTGGTTGAAGTGAACTTAATTGTCTTATTTGCCTCAGCTTCAAAAAAATCCGCACTTTTTAAGTGGTTGTCACGTTGCTCGTTTCCCGTGTCGACGCTGGATGCATCTATGTTTACCTCAACGCTAGAATTTTCTAGAGTATCGTCAATTGTTATATTACCTTCATATTCATTAAACCGACCTCTTACTTTAGCTGCCACCATATGTCTGACCACAAAGCTAACGGTAGAGTGAACTTTGTCGATAGAGTATTTACCCGGTTTTAAATTTAGTGTTGAACTTTCTGTCATATTAATCCTTTCTTAAGCTATCTGTAAACATTTACTTGACGATAAATATTAAAAATCTGTAAATATAAAAAATTCTGCTAAACCATAAACTACAGATTATTAGTTAACCATTGACTTAAGTCAATGGTTAATAAACATCTGCCAGTGTTATTTTTAATCAGTATTATTTAAACCAATATTTAACGTCAGTAAATTGTAAATTTGCTTTAACTATCTAGATTCAACAACTCAATTTAACAAATATTCCCAAATCGACATTGCTTAGAAACATTCAAATTTTTTAAAAAGTGTCATTTTGTCCATTTATTTAATCTACGCTTATAGATATGGCAGATAGGAATAAATTTGTAGAAGATTCGATGGAATTTATGGGTCAGCTGTATTCAGCTGCTCTGCGCATGACTAGAAATCCTCAAGACGCCGAAGATTTGGTGCAAGAAACTTACTTGAAAGCTTATAGAGCGTACGAAAGTTTTCAGGAAGGAACTAATCTAAAGGCATGGCTTTATAGAATACTTACAAATACTTACATTAATATATACAGGGCAAAACAACGCAAACCCGACGAATCAGAACTAGATGAAGTTGAAGAACTTTATCTGTACCGAAAATGGGGTAACAGTCAAAACGAATTAGGCAAGAGTGCAGAAGAAGTAGTTTTAAATTCTTTGACTGATGATGACATAAAAGCTGCGGTCGAGGCTTTGCCCGAACAGTTTAGAATCGCCGTACTGCTGGCTGATGTCGAAGGGTTTTCTTATCAGGAAATTGCGGAGATTCTGGCAGTACCCTCGGGTACGGTTATGAGTAGGATTCACAGGGGAAGAAAATTACTTCAGAAGTATTTGCATGAGTATGCAATAAGACAGGGTCTCATAAAAGGAGATAAATTGACAGCTGCTGTAAATGTGTCAGAAGGAGGTAATTAAATGGATTCATCAAAGCCTCAGAGAAGCGAATGTGAAGAGGCTATTCACAAGATATATCACTTTATGGACGGACTACTAGATGAAGAGAAAAGAAAGCAGATCGCCAAACATTTAGATGACTGCAAACCTTGTGGAAAGGCGTTTGACTTTGAACAGGAAATACGTAAAGTGATTGCAGATAAGTGCAAAGACGTGGTGCCTGAATCTTTGCGTGAAAAGATAGCAGAAGCCATTAAACACGATTACAAGTAGGCAAAAATAATTTATTTAAGCTAAACTGGACTCTGCAAGAGCGTATATAATCTTAAACCCAAGAAGGCAACTTGACAGATACTTTAGATACAACCAGCAACGATAACAAGATCACTTTTTCGTCAGATTCCGAAGATCCCACTATAGATTGGTCGGTTGTGGCCAAAACTGCGTCTAGGTTTTCAAAAAATGGTGACGAACTACTTAAATCCCAACTCGACTCTTTAGTTGAAGATTTTGCTGAGGTCACTCCAGTGGCTGAAAAATTGGTTGAAAACGAAACTGGTTTGGTTTCTCTGATCGGACCTGCTCGAGGCAAAGTGGCAACTCGTGAAATTTGGATTAATGCAAATATAGCGTCTTTTAAGAGAATCTACTCACTTGTTATAAAAAATTTGGTTGAAGATATTTCCGAAAATGCGCTACTAAAAGTTTCCAGATCGCTAACTGGTTTCCAGGTCGGGGTGGTATTGGGATGGATGTCAAAGAGAGTTTTAGGGCAGTACGATCTGTTGTTATCTGAAAACGATCATCCAGAAGAACAGGACATGGTTTATTTTGTGGGTTCAAATATCTTAAGGTTGGAAAATCAGTTCGCATTTCCGCCTAGGCAGTTCAGACTTTGGTTGGCAATTCACGAATTAACTCACAGAGCTCAGTTTACTGGGGTTTCATGGATGAGAGACTACTTCAAGTCGCTAATTACTACTGGCTTGGGGGGAATAGCTCCGAGTACGCAGCAGCTCCAAGAAATACTGCAACGTTTAGTTAAAGATATAAGAAGCGGGAAAAACCCTCTGGAGAATTCAGGACTAATAGGGATATTTGCAACAGAAGAGCAACTGCAAGTATTTGCTAAAGTCCAGGGCCTAATGAGTTTGCTAGAAGGTCATGGCGACGTCATAATGAACAGTGCGGCAAAAGAGTTGATACCTGAAGCCGAAAGGTTTGACCGAATCTTGCACAACAGGAGATCCAGTGCAAAAGGGGCAACAAAATTGATTCAGCAACTACTTGGTTTTGAAGCAAAGTTAAAACAGTACGCACAGGGAGAAAAATTTATTCAAGCAGTGATCTCACAAACTTCGATTGAGTTTTTTAATAAGGTTTGGCTGGATTCCCAAAACATTCCTACGTTTGAAGAAATTAAAAATCCGCAACTTTGGATCAATCGAATTAGCTAGGTTAGGCTTAAATACGCTGGATTTCAAGATTTTCTTGTAGTAAGGCAAATAAGTAGTTAGTGCTTTAATTCATATGGATTTGTTAGTTTCTGCAGGGACTTTTTAATGGTTGACTTAAGTAGCTACATATCGAGATGTCAGTTTCCATCCGAAGGAAACCCTATAAACTGCGCAGTATCAGGAGGTGCAGATTCAGTAGCACTGATGATTTTAGCTAAGTATGCCAGATGCGAAGTAACCGTTTATCATGTTAATCACAACTTACGAAAAGAAAGCGAAGCCGATTTCGTTAAAGAACTGGCTGAAAGGTTTGAACTTAAATTTGTCAGTTGCCAAGTAACAGTAGCACCCGGTCCAAATCTTGAAGCTAGAGCTAGGGAAAAAAGATTTAAAGTTTTGCCAGAACTGGTTGCGACAGGACATACCATGGACGATCAGGTAGAGACATTTTTTATAAATCTACTCAGAGGTTCGAGTTTAAAAGGTTTAAGTGGAATGGAACTTTCTTTTGATCATCCTATGTTAAATTTAAGGAGAAGCGAAACTGAGGCGATCGTAAAGAGCTTTAATATCGTTCCATTTAAAGATCCATCAAACTCTGACTTAAAATATTTAAGGAATAAAATTAGGCACACTTTAATTCCGATGCTAAACGAAATGTCAAATAGAGACATAGTTCCGGTTATAGCTCGTCAAATGAACTTAATGCGACAGGACAACGAATATTTAGAACAGGTTGCCACAGGCGTTCAAGCAACTGACGTAAAAGTATTGAGAGGCTTGCATAAAGCAATATCTTCAAGAGCCCTTAGAGCTTTGCTGACTTATGACAACGGATATTTGCCTTCCGAACAAGATATCGATAAGGTTTATGGCGTGGTTAATTTAGAACATGAAGCAACGCAAATCAAAAATGGAACAATTGTAAAACGTTCTTCGGGAAAGTTAAAGATAGAAAAACAGCTTAAATAATAAATGACTTTGCACTCTCAAAACGAAGTTCTTCCAAATTTTGCCCACAATAAACTGGGGGAACTTATATTGGATGAAAAAACGCTTCAACGTAGAATAGTTGAAATGGGTGAGGAGATAACTCAGGACTATATGGGCAGGCAGGTTCTGTTGGTCGGGATACTAAAGGGAGCATCTTATTTTATGAGCGATATAAGTAGGCACATAAAACTCCCAGTACAGCTTGACTATATGGCAGTAGCTTCATATGGAAGCGCAACCAAAAGTTCGGGTGTGGTAAGAATTGTAAAGGATCTAGACTTGGATCTAAACGACAAACACGTTTTAATTATTGAAGACGTAGTAGATTCTGGTTTAACTCTTTCTTATTTGCAGAAGTATCTATATGCAAAACACCCTTTAAGCGTCGAAACTTGCGCCTTACTTTTGAAGAGCGAAAATCAAAAAACAAACTTGGATATCAAGTATATTGGTTTTGAGATTGGCAAAGACTTTGTGGTGGGTTATGGGCTTGACCACAACGAGATTTATCGGAATTTAACTTCAATCTATAAGTTAAATGAACTATAATAAATGGTCCATCCGGGTCATAGAAAAAAAGCCCTTATTGTTCTGTATCGGAAATTAAAAAACGGCATATTTTTAAAAGTTCATTCTTTTATAAACTAGTCGGTAAATATACTAAATAACTTTTGATGTTTCGGTATAGACTATATATTTAAAATCGTAACCTAAAACAGGGTTTTACTTTAATGACACCGATCGAAAAATCCAAACTTGCTATAATAGAAAAATCCATCAGGGAGATATTGTCAGCGGTCGGCGAAGACCCTGATAGAAATGGTCTTAAAGACACTCCTAAACGCGTTGCCAAAATGTACTCCGAACTGTTGGGTGGGATCAGAAACAATCCCGAAAAACATCTCGAAGTTATTTTTGAAGCTGGACACGACGAGATGGTAATGGTTAAAGACATTACATTTTCTTCCATGTGCGAACACCACCTTCTACCTTTTACGGGAAAGGTACACGTTGCTTATATACCTAACGATTTGGGTTTAATCACGGGACTTTCAAAGTTGGCCCGACTAGTAGATGATTACTCATCAAGGCTTCAAGTTCAAGAGAGGTTAACTACTCAAATTGCAGATTCAATTGACAAGGTGCTTGGCCCCAAAGGAGTGTTAGTTGTAATTGAGGCAGAACATATGTGTATGTCGATCAGAGGAGTCAAAAAGCCAGGTTCTTTAACCGTAACTTCAGCAGTACGGGGAATCTTTAGAACAGATGTTTCGACTCGTTTTGAAGCCATGAACTTAATAAAAGGTTCTCAGATTTAGAACTGACATGCCAGAAAATCTACCTTGTAAAATTATGGGAATCCTAAATGTCACTCCAGACTCATTTTTTGACGGAGGCAGATATTTTAATACCAAAGATGCTATCGAACGAGGGGTTCAGATGGTTGACCAGGGAGCCGATATTATAGATGTGGGTGGAGAATCATCGAGACCGTTTGCAACCAAGGTTGAAACTGAAGTAGAAATTAAAAGGGTCATACCAGTAATAAAAGGTCTAATAAAAGCGGGAATTCACAACATCTCGATAGACACTACAAAACCTGAAGTGGCAAGAAAAGCTGTTGAAGCTGGGGCTGTCATTATCAATGATATATCTGCAAGTTTAAGTTACGTTGCAGCCGATTATAAAGTTGGATGGGTCGCAATGCACATGCAGGGAACTCCTTTAACCATGCAGCTGAATCCCAAGTATGAGAATATAGTTAGCGACATAAAAAGGTTTCTTATACAGGTAGCAGAAGAAGCGACTAAAATAGGGGTTAAAGAAGTTTGGATAGATCCTGGTTTTGGGTTTGGTAAAACTTTAAACGATAATGTAGAACTTTTAAATTTAATCGGCGAATTTACGGAAACTAACTACCAGGTAATGGTCGGTGTTTCGAGAAAATCTTTTGTTGGAAAAATTAGTGCGCCAGATGTGGATTTAGTAAGTGAAGCCTTAGTTGAAACAGATAAGCGTAAAGCCAGTTCGGTTGCTCTTGCAATGTATGTCATTCTACAGGGCGTAAAAATGGTTAGAGTGCACGATGTTTTGGAAACTTATCAGGCGATTAAACTGTTAGACGAGTTGGATAGGATTAAACAGTAATATGATGAGAGGTAGATGGGCTGCGGGAATTAAGCCTAAAGATTTCAGATGGATCATTACGGATCATTTGGCTATTTGTGAACGTCCAGGAGGATACGGTGATAGTCATCGTAAAATCAGACGCCAGGAAGAAATTTTGTGGTTAAAAGCTAACGGCTTTACTAGGGTTGTTTCCATTATGCCAACAGCTCATAACTTGCACGCCTATGAAGAGTTTCACATACCCTACGAGCACCTCCCGATTCCCAAACATGCAGATTTGAAACTTTATCTACCCACTTTATATGGGTCTTTTAGAAATTCCGTGGAAAATGGCGAAAGAATTATTGTACACTGCGAAGAAGTAACCGACTACTTAATAAGTGTAGTTGGTGGATTTTTACTTTGGGCAAAGTTGTTAGAAAACGGTCCTCAAACGGTAACTCTTTTGGAAAAACTTTCAGAGCAGACATTTTCAAATGTAGGAAGAGCAGTAATAACCAACGTACTTCAGATCGAACCTATCGATCGCCCTTTTCACATAAGAAGAACTACGCTGTTTAGGTGATAGGAAAAATTCAAATCAATTCCGTAAGCTGTTACGGAATACACGGTGTCTTAGATATTGAAAAAACTAAGTCACAGGAATTCAGAGTAGACGTTCAACTTTGCGGAGATTTTGACTTTAAAACTGGCACTGACAGCCTAGACGACACTTTGGATTATTCACTGGTAGTAAACATTGTAGAAGATGTTATAAAGGGTCCTCACTGCAGTTTAATCGAAACGCTAGCTCATAAAATAGCTACAAAGATTGAAGAATCGGTTATTTTAAACAAAGTTTTAATTAATGAAATTAAAATAAAAGTTACAAAAGTTAATCCTCCGATAGAAACTATACAAAACGTAAGTTTTGAACTACTTTATAAGATCAAAAGAGAAGCTTATCTTTCTTTGGGATCGAACCTCTTTAATAGGCTTAACTTCCTTAAAACCGCTTGTAATTTGTTGCCGTCTATTACTGATATCTCGAGCGTTTATCAAACTAAACCGGAAGGAGAAAATACTTCTACCCAAGGGGATTATTTAAACTGTGTGGTTAGAATCGAAACTGATATTCTGCCTTTAGATCTTCTTGATATCTGTCATGACATTGAGAAACATGCGGGTAGGCAGAGGTATTTTAGAAATTCGGCTCGGACCCTAGATGTCGACATATTAATTTATGGTGATTTGACTCTTAACGACTCGTTGTTAACAGTTCCGCATCCCAGAATGTATCATCGAGCTTTTGTAATAGAGCCGTTGCTTGAAATTGTATCAGATCCATCAAGCATAGTTCCTTTAACTAGGACCGAAACTTACAAAAAAAGTTGCAACAACGTCCAAAAATTAGGTAAACTGATATTATAAGAAAACGAACGGCACCCGAATGGGGCTGGAACGTAGGTGAAAATTGAGAAAATATAATATTGCCATTATTGGGAACGGTCGTGCAGGAGGTGCATTTTCCGAAGCGCTTAAAGCAGTCGGTCATGTAGTTTATGGACCGTATACCAGAGGGTTTTCTAAACAACAAGACTTCATTGACTGTTTGAGTCACGTTGAAGTCGTGATAGTTGCCACAAACGATTCGAACATTAAAGTTGTTGCTTCTGAACTTTTTTTTGCACTAACAAAATCTTCACTAGATTCAAATATTGAACCCAATCTTCTTGTCGTTCATCTGTCGGGAGCCAAATCGCTTGAAGATTTAAGTATTTTTTCCAACAAAGCTAGTATGCATCCGTTGGCCCCATTACCTAATCAAATAGTAGGAGCGCTCAGGTTAAGATCCAATATTACCTATGCGGTGACGGAAAACGAAGTAGTTAAAGATTTAGTCAAGTCACTTAACGGTAAGTGCGTATTCGTAGACGACACAAAGAGAGCACTGTATCATACTGTAGCATCGATGGCATCCAATTTTTTGGTCGCTTTGATGGGAGAAGTATCAAAACTGGCTGAAATTTGTGATTTGAGCTTGGATGATTTCATACAACTCTCTGAGTTTTCAATTCAGGATGTAAAGGACTTTGGTATAAGAGCTGCCCTTACTGGACCAGTAGTTAGAAACGATATTCAAACGTTGAATAGCCATCGGGTAGCAGTTGGAAAAGTTGGAAAAGAAGACCTTAGATTTTATGATTCAGGAGTTAAAAGCATTAAGTCATTGGTCAGTATGTGGAGTGCTGAAGGTTTAGAAACGTCAGCAAAGTTGCAAAACTTGGAGAATATGCAGTGCAAATAGTTAATTCCGCAAAAGAACTTAGGCAGACTCTTGATAGGTTAAGATTAAGCGCAAAAAAGATTGGTTTCGTTCCTACTATGGGTTTTTTGCACGAAGGACACTTATCTTTAGTTGAAAGGTGTAAAAAAGAAAACGACGTTGTTGTAGTTTCAATATTTGTAAATCCTACGCAGTTTAATGTTTCAAGTGATTTAGAGAACTATCCCAAAGATTTAGATAACGACTGCGAGATCTTAGAAAGAAGTGGGACGGATTATCTATTTTTGCCGTCCGTATCTGAGATGTATAACATCGACAGTTCTGGTAAAACTGTAACCGATATCAAAATATCCTGCGGTGAAGTCAATTCAGTTTTTGAAGGGGCGTTCCGGTCTGGACATTTTGACGGAGTTGCATTAGTTGTTACCAAGTTATTTAATATTGTGGGTGAATGTCGTACCTATTTTGGTCTTAAGGACTATCAGCAGGTTTATTTAATCTCTAAGTTAATTCAGGAACTGTTTTTGCCAATAGAAATGGTAAAGTGTCCGACGGTAAGACAAGAGAGCGGATTGGCGCTGTCTTCTAGGAATGCGAGATTGACTGACAAAGAACTTGTTTTAGCAAACGAGATCTATTTTGCCATGAAAGAAGGTAAACGTATGATTGAGTCGGGCATTACGGAAACAAAAAAAGTAATTGAACTTATAAAAAACCATATTTTAAAAACCGAAGAAATTAAATTGGAATATGTTTCCATCGTAAAAGAAGATACGCTTGTAGTTCCAGAACTATTAACCGATAAGGTTAGGATATTGATTGCAGGCTGGCTAGGTAACGTTAGGCTTATCGACAATTTAGAAGTAAATTGCAATAGCGAATTAAAGGATGAATTATTTGAACATCATTTGAGTGATTCATCAATTATTTCTGAGAGAAAGATCAAAGTTTAATATCTAAAATAAAAATTAGGAGAAAGTTATGCAACGCAGAATGTTGAAGTCAAAAATACATAGGGCAACTGTGACGGACGCAAATCTTAACTATGTCGGATCGATCAGTTTAGATCCCGAACTTATGGACCTTGCTGATATATTGGAAAACGAACAGGTTGCAATTTTGGATATTGATAATGGGGCTAGGTTTGAAACCTACGCCATAAAGGGCAAAGCTCACGATGTCTGTTTAAATGGAGCTGCTGCCAGATTAGTTCAACCCGGTGACAAGATCATTATAATTACTTATGCCGATTACAACAATGAAGAGCTAAAAGAATATAGGCCTATTATCGTTCATGTAGATCAAAATAATAATCCAGTTGAAGAAAACGTAGTAGTTCAGGCAAGTAGAGTCCTTAGTGAAACTGTACATAGTGAAACTGTACATAGTAAAACTGTACATAGTAAAACTGTTCTTAGTGAAACCCTAAACAGAGATATATTACAGGGAGATAGCACAAACATTAACACTTCACTTGGTGGAAGCCAAGCTTTAGATTGAAGCGGTTAAAGTGTCTGACGCTCTAGATGTTTTGATTGTAGGTTCTGGGGTAGCTGGACTTACAGCTGCGGTAAAATTTGCGACAAGTTCAGAAAAAAGAGGTCTAAAAGTCGGAGTGTTGACCAAAGGGGAGTTAGATGATTCCACCACGAGATTCGCACAAGGTGGGGTTGCTGCTGTACTTGGATCCGAGGAGGACTCGGTGGACTTACATTTAGCAGATACCATTAAAGCTGGCGACGGGCTTTGTGATATCGAAGCCGTAAGCGTGTTAGTTAAAGAAGGACCCAAGAGAGTCCAGGAACTTATTTCCCTAGGTGCAGTATTTGACAGAGAACCAGGTGGAAATTTCTTACTTGCAAGAGAAGGTGGTCATTCAAAAGCTCGAGTTTTGCATGCAAACGGACTGGCGACTGGCGCAGAAATTGAGCGAGCCTTAGTTACCGCTGTCAAACAGACGGTTGCGAAAGTTTATGAAAACTGGACTGCTCTTTCATTGGAGGTTGATAATAACAAAGTAGTTGGAGTTAATGCAATTGATGAAAAGGGGGTAAGCGTTTTTATTCGCTCTGACATAGTTGTTTTGGCAACTGGCGGAGCTGGTCAGCTTTTTTCTGTTACTACCAATCCACATGAAGCAACTGGCGACGGTATAGCGATGGCTTTAAGATCTAAAGCCTATGTGGCAGACGTTGAATTTATTCAGTTTCATCCGACGGCTCTTTTCCATCCCAAGATGCCCAGGCCGCTACTTTCCGAAGCCTTAAGAGGTCATGGTGCTACCATTAAAGATAAAAACGGAGATCGGTTTGTAGACGAACTGTTGCCAAGAGATAAAGTTTCTTATGCAATGGCAAAGAAGATGGAAGAACATGATGTCGATCACCTCTTTTTGGATGCCACCGAATTGAACGATTTTGCCGTTAGGTTTCCTACCATATATGAGTCGTTGAAATCAGTAGATATTGACCCTTCGGTTGATTATATTCCAATTGCTCCAGCAGCTCACTACATTTGTGGGGGAATTGCTACTGATTTAAATGGGGCAACCAGTATTGAAGGTCTTTTTGCAGCCGGCGAAATTGCTTGCACTGGAATTCATGGAGCTAACAGACTTGCTTCAAACTCTCTTTTAGAGGGAATGGTGTTTGGTGCAAGACTGGTAGATGCAATATTAGATGGCGTAACAAAAGCGGATTCCACAGGAGTACTGGGTACTCTGGCGAAAAATAAATATATAAAAGAGTTAAATCTGAACTTTACTCAAATTACAGTGGATGCTGTTAATTCCCAGTTAAGTAATTCCCAGTTAAGTAAGTCCCAGTTAAGTAATTCCCAGTTAAGTAATCCGCAGGTAAATCCATCACAGTTAAGTAATCCCAATGCGAAGTCAGAAGAAATTGCACACCTTCGATCGGACATGCAACATTTAATGTCTAAATATATGGCCGTACAGAGAGCTCCAGAAGGAATGAGTTATGCCTTGACTAAAATAAAACAGATTGAGTCAAAAATTCTTGACATGAAAGTGCTCACTGAGGATTTAAACGCTTATGTTTCGTTGCTTAACCTCATAACTTTGTCTTTTGCAGTAATTGAATCGGCAATTGTGAGACAGGAGTCCAGGGGGTGTCATTTCAGGGTTGACTTTGACAAAAAAGACGACGTCAACTTTTTAGGTAGGATTGTACATAAATAGTAAACTATTAAAGTTATAAGATTTAAAGTTTCCAAGATAGGATGGAGACGAAGGATCTTGGCTTTCAATCTCTCTTATCGTTAACCGAATGGTTAAGAAGAGATTTTAGTAGAACAGGTTACAAATTCTTATCTTAAAACTCTGCAGTAATATGTCAAATTTAAAGAGCAATTTCGATCCCCCATATTTAACGGTAAAAAGAGCGGTGTTAAATGCCTTAAGGGAAGATTTGGAACCGATCGGAGACATTACATCAGCTTTAGTTGATCCAGATAAAAATTCAATGCTTGAACTTAATGCAAGACTTCCCGGAGTTTTAGCTGGAAAACTTTGTTTTCTTGAAACCTTTAATCAGATTGATTCTGACATTAAAGTAGACTTTTATTTAGAAGACGGGGCTTTATTGGATGTCAATACAAAAGTTGCTTTAATTGAAGGAAACTTTGGAAATATTCTTACTGCCGAACGTACAGCTCTGAATTTTTTGTCGCATCTTTCTGGAATAGCGACATTGACATATAGTTTCGTTTTACAAGCTAAAAAAGGATCTGATAAAGTCAAGATTTTAGATACCAGAAAGACAACTCCAGGGCTTAGAACTTTGGAGAAAGCTGCCGTTAGAGCTGGAAGGGGATTTAATCATCGGGGAAATTTGTCTGAGGCAATATTAATAAAGGATAATCACTTGGGAGGACTAAGTATCGAACAGGCGATTGAAACTGCCAAAAATAACTGGCCGTTGAAAACAGTTGAAGTTGAATGCGATAAGTTGGATCAGGTGATTGCTGCAGCCAAGGCAGGGGCAACCGTAGTAATGTTGGACAACATGGACATAGATGAAATTACATTTGCTGTAAAACAGGTAGAAGAAATAAACAGGGAGTTTAACAATCGTACCTTAGTTGAAGTTTCAGGAGGGGTAACCTTAAACAAAGTAACCGAGTTAGCTCAGGCCGGGCCAGATTTCATAAGTGTCGGCGCAATAACAAATTCTGCTCCAGTTTTGGATTTCGGTATCGATTTGGTGTAGTTTGAAATGCTTTTAGCAATTGACGTAGGTAACACTCAGACGGTAGTTGGAATTTTTGAAAGCGTGGATAACGATACGCTTTTGGAGCATTGGCGACTTTCAACTGTGACCGAAAGAACCGCAGATGAATATGCACTTTTAATAGTGCAGTTTTTGAACTTGGCAAACTTAACTCTGAAAGATATAACAGGTATCGCTTATTCTTCGTCTGTACCACAGGTGACTTCTGAAATACGCCAGTCCTCCAACCGGTGGTTGAAAGTTCCTTTAATTGTCGTTGAACCTGGAATTAAAACTGGAATGCCGATATTGTACGACAATCCAAAAGAGGTTGGTGCCGACAGAATTACAAATGCAGTTGCGGCTTATGAGAGATTTAAAGGTCCTACGATCGTTGTGGATTTAGGGACCGCAACAACT
Organism: Actinomycetes bacterium; assembly: GCA_021791915.1. Classification (GTDB taxonomy): domain Bacteria; phylum Actinomycetota; class Acidimicrobiia; order Acidimicrobiales; family JABEUL01; genus JAJZNL01. Next base: position 13,612 of record JAJYVQ010000005.1, read on the forward strand.
TTTGACGCTATCTCTAAAAACGGAGAATATTTAGGTGGGGCAATTACTCCAGGGATTCAAATATCAATGGAAGCACTGTTCAAAGAAGCCGCTGCGTTAAGGTCTGTAGAATTGGTGGAGCCAAAAAGGGCAATAGGTAAGTCGACTGTTGAATCGCTACAGTCTGGAGCTATATATGGCTTCGTGTCGCAAGTAGATGGGATATGCGAAAGGTTTGAAGAAGAGTTGGGCAAATCCACTGTAGTTGCAACTGGGGGATTGGCAGTATTAGTGACTGGTCTTTCAAAAAAAATTAAATTTCACGACCCTTGGCTTACGCTACATGGTTTAAGAATCATTTTCAGCAGAAATATCTCTCTGGACTAAAATATAAAAACCCAACATCTAACAAACATGTCTCAAAATCTACCTTATAGCTATAAAAAAACAAATGACATCGGAGAGTTGATTTCTCGTTATGCAGACAAGATTGATCCGGGTGAAACAACTGATGATTTTGTTACGGTTGCTGGAAGACTGATGCTATCCAGGCCTCAAGGCAAAATATTTTTTGGTAATTTAGAAGACTGGACTGGCTCTATACAGGTGTTTGCTCAGCAGCCAAATTTAGACCATTTTGAGGACTTAATAAGGTTTTCTCTCGGGGATTGGATAGGTGTTCAGGGAAATATAATGCGGACTAAAAGAGGAGAGCTTTCGATAAAAATGAGCTCCGTTACCCCTTTGGCTTACACAAAACACGGGTTTGGCGACAAGTTTAAAGGGATAACTGATACCGATTTAAGGTATCGTCAGCGAGAAGTTGACTTGTGGGCTAACGATTCTCCAAAAAAAGTTTTTTTAGCTAGATCTAAAATAGTCGCTCATATTAGAAATTACCTACAGAATCTAGGTTTTGTGGAAGTTGAAACTCCTATCTTGAATTTGATAGCTGGAGGAGCAGCTGCCAAACCATTTATTACGCATCACAATGCATTGGATACTGACTTTTATCTTAGAATTGCTCCAGAACTATATTTAAAACGTTTGGTTGTCGGGGGATTTGAAAAAGTCTTTGAGATAGGTAGAGTGTTTAGAAACGAAGGGCTGTCCACTAGACACAATCCAGAATTTACCTTACTTGAGCTCTATCAAGCTTATGTGGACTATAAAGACTTAATGATTTTATGTGAAAATTTAATTGCCGAACTAGCTCAAATGTTAAACGGTACGACGGTAGTAACAAGCAACGACAAACAGATTGACTTAAAGCCTCCTTTTTTGCGACGAACTATGGAAGAGTTAATATTTGAATCTATAGGCGAAAAGGTAAATGTTCATGAGGACATTGATCATCTTAGGAACGTGGCTAAAAAATACGGAGTAATTTTCGATGAGTCCTGGAAACAGGGAAAACTTATGCTAGAAATTTACGAAAAGACAACAGAGTCAAATTTGGACGGACCGATATTTGTTTTGGACTATCCGAAAGAAGTATCCCCCTTGGCTCGCACTCACAGGGACGACGATCTTTTGGTAGAAAGGTTTGAATGCATTATAGGAGGAAAAGAACTTTGTAATGCTTTCAGCGAATTGAACGATCCGGAGGATCAACGACATAGGATGGAACTCCAAGCGTTACAGAAAGCTCATGGTGATCAAGAAGCCATGGAAGTCGATTTTGATTACATAAGAGCTCTTGAGTATGGATTGCCCCCGACGGGAGGCTTGGGAATTGGAATTGACAGATTAGTAATGCTTTTAACTGGAACTGCGGCTATCAGAGATGTGATTCTATTTCCGACATTAAAACCCATTAGTTTGGAATCAAAAATAGAAGGTGAAGAGATTGATTGACCTTCATGTTCATTCCAACTTTTCAGATGGTTCGTATTCACCTACCGAGATTGCAAAAGTAGCCAAAGATATTAACCTTAGGGCAATCGCACTTACCGATCATGACAGAGTTGACGGTTTGTTAGAAATAACAAAAGAGTTAGAAGGCTCTTCAGTGGAACTTGTACCTGGACTTGAAATATCGGCCCAGGCTTCCTTTGGTGCTGATGATACAGGAACACTAAACACAGGAACACTAAACACAGGAACACTAAACACAGGAACACTAAACACAGATATAAATAAGAGAGCCTTAAATCATATTGATGAAGCTACAGACGTTTTTAAAAGAAGTTCATGTCATGTGCTTTTATATTTCGTTGATCCAAATAGTGATTATTTGTTGCATATTACAGAAGGTCTTCTAAACGACAGGGTTACGCGGAACGATCGACTTATCGCAAAACTAAATTCGATTGGAATAAATATCGATTTAGAGTATGTTAAGCAGATTGCGGGCAATGATGGTGTCGGAAGACCTCATTTTGCCAAAGCTCTTGTTGAAAAAAAATATGTAACTTCAGTTGAGGAAGCTTTTGACAACTACCTGGGCTCTTCAGGAAAGGCATATATTCCAAAAGCTCGACTTACTTTAACTGACTGCGTAAAGTTGGCAAATGAGTCGGGTGGAGTTGCCGTACTTGCACACCCAATGACGATTTCGGAAAACCTTGATTTTTTAGAAGAGTTTTTTTTCAAACTGTCAGGTCTTGGCTTTGTTGGTATTGAAGCTTATTACGGTAGGTACAGTATTAAGGAACGAAGCACTTTAGCTGATTTGGCTCATAACAGTAATCTTGTAGCAACAGGAGGGTCAGACTTTCACGGGAGTTACAAACCTGACTTAGAAATAGGGTATGGTACTGGTGATCTTAAAGTCGATGATTCGATATTGGATCAACTAAAGGCTAAACTTTGATTTAATAATTTAGTTAAGGAAGTTTGAACGCATATTTACGGTGAAAGATACTTTGCCGAATAGTATTTAATGCCAGTCGGCAAAACAAGTGATTGTCCGTGTTACAACAGTTTATGGCTAATTTAATCGCAGTTCGGAGATTTTTCGCTCAGTTACTTAAAAATAAAGCTATCGACCACTAGTTCTGTTTTAGTAAAACTGTCGGTAAAACAGCTGTTCGCAGCTTCGAAAATTCGATTTTTAATTTTAACTGCGTCTATATTTGTTATTCAGTTTTGTATGGCTTTGAAATCTTCGCTAAAAAATAAAGAAAAAATACTAAAACCGACAAAGACAATTTTTTCGTCGGGCTTATTTTCATCAAATGTTGGGCCATTGCTGTTGATGGCTTGTCTTTGTTATATACCGATTATATTAACGAAGCCTGGCATTGTATCTGTCGACGACAAACAGTATCTATATATTGATCCAATTAGATATTTTCTATCAGCCGCTTCTATCTGGTCGTCTTCAATCGATTTAGGTACCGTAACTCATCAGACGATAGGGTTTTTGTTTCCCATGGGAGAGTGGTACTCCTTTTTTCATATCTTGGGCTTTCCAGCATGGGTCGCACAAAGACTCTGGCTTTCTACCATCTATTTTTTATCTGGATCTGGTATTTATTTTTTTTCAAGAACTCTTAAGCTAAGCCGGACTGGTTCTTTGGTTGCTGGAACTGTTTATATGTTTTCCCCTTACATGTTTCAGTATGAGGTGTCGATGACCGCTCTTTTGGTTCCAGTAGCTGCATTGGGTTGGATGATGGCATTGACGATGAAAGCCTTGCAGAAGAAAGGTAATCTGTGGTGTCTGCTATTTGCTGTAGTGGTCGCACTGTCTTCGTCCATCAATGCTACAGCTTTTATTTATGTTGCTTTGGGTCCAGTGATATTGACAGTATATATGGTGCTCACTCACGAGACAACTTTAAGAAAAGCTGTTGTTGTGAGTTTTAAGTACATAGTGTTGTCGTTTTTAGTATCGGTTTATTGGATAGAAGGATTGCTGATAGAGGGAAAGTACGGTTTAAATATTTTAAAGTTAACGGAGAGTTTGACTGCGATAAGTGCTACTTCGACTCCAGCAGAGGTTTTCAGGGGGTTGGGGTATTGGTACTATTACGCATCGGATTCATACGGACCAATTATAAAAACTTCTATTCAGTACCAGTCATGGATTTGGTTGCTGTTTTTATCTTTCTTACTTCCTGTATTGGGAATTTTGTCAGCCTCAATGGTTAGGTGGCGATACAAGACGTTGAACATTTCTTTTGTGATAATTGGAATGGTAATAAGCATTGGGCTTTATCCACTAAATCACCCATCTTTTTTAGGTTCCAAGGTAGAAGGTTTGATGAACGGAAGCGAAGTAGGTTTGGCACTTCGGTCTACGACCCGGGCGGTTCCGCTGGTTGTTATGGGATTAGCTATTTCGCTTGGCTCGTTAGCAAGTCTAGTTAGATTTAAATTTCAAAAGTTTGGAGTTGTATTTTTTGTAGGATTGATTTTAATTGCAGTACTGAATGTTCCTGGTATCTTTTTGGGAAATACGGTTGAATCTAATATGTCCCGGGGCGCAATACCAAATTATTGGTATCAAGCTGCAAACTATCTATCTAAAAAAAGCGATTTAACCAGAGTAATACAAGAACCCGGACAGCCTTTTGACACTTATAATTTTGGAACTACGGTCGACCCAATACTGCCAGCACTAACGACACGTCCTACTGTTGAGCGTCGCCAAGTTCCAATGGGCTCTCAATACGGAGTTAACCTGTTGGACAGTCTGGACAATACGTTCCAAAGGTCTGACTTAAATCCCCAAGGACTCTCGGCAGTCTTAAGATTAATTAGTGCGGGAGATCTTTTAATTACCAACGATGAGTCTTACGATAGGTATCAAATTCCAGCTGCTCAAAACGTTATGCAAGCCTTAAATCCTCTACCTAAAGGTCTTAAGGGTCCTATAAACTTCGGACAAAGAGTATCAGACTATCCTCCTTTTAACCTGCCATATTTCAACAACCAAACTGTTAGTACCCCGCTTAATACTCCTTTCCCCTATCCCTTGGTTGACTATTCGGTTAAAGATACAAGACCTATTGTCAGACTGGAATCGCCAAAAGCACCAGTTGTTATCGACGGTGATGGGGTAGGGATATTAGAAGCAGCAAATGCTGGATTGTTAGATGGAAATCCCACCATACTTTATTCGGGCTCTTATCCTGAAAACAGTTTGAAGTCAAAGATTCCAAAAGCTGCAACATTGGTGATTACGGATTCGAATCGGAAACAGACAAAGATTTGGTCAAACTTTAGGGATCAAACCGGAGAAATTGAAACACCTAATGAGAATTTTTCGAACTCAAACGATAACGAAACTGATATTAACCTGTTTCCAGTCGACGGTACTGCTTCCCAAACTGTAGCCTCTTTTGAAGGAGTCAAGTCGATTGTTGCATCCTCTTACGGTGATCCCTACGGATTTACACCCGAAATTCGTCCGTATAATGCATTCGATACAAGCTCAAAAACTGCCTGGATGACAGGTGAGCTTAGCAATCCGATTAATCAGTGGATTAAAGTTAGTTTAACAAAAAATATTACCGCAAATAAAATTATTGTAAATCAAAAACTAGGACCATCTTACGATAGATGGATTTCAAAAATAAATGTTGATCTGTTTGAAAATAAAAAACTGGTTAAAAGTTTTAAGGCAAATTTAAACGCTCAATCCAGAGCAGATATTGGGCAATCTATACCTTTTAAACCAGTTAAGTTTGATTCTGTCAAAATAACAATAATTGGGTTGCATAATTTAAGTTCGTTTCCCGTTTCTGAAGTCGGATTCAGTAATATAAAAATTGACAGCATCGTAGCAACTGAGGTAATAAAACCGCCGACTGATTTGTTGAATGCTTTAGGAAAGTCCAGTTCCTCTCACAGATTAGTCTACCTTTTTAGCCGACAAATTGTTGGAGCAGGTACCCCAAGAAGTTCTCCCGAAATAAATATAATAAGACAGATGGACGTTCCAACGACAAGAAAGTTTTCTGTCTCAGGTGATGCGACTCTTTCTTCGCAGGCAAATGACCTAACTGTGAACTCAGTTATAACTGGAGATTCACAGGTATCCTCACAGAACGTTATAACAGATTCGAGCGGTAAATTACAAGGAGATGTCGGTGCTTATTCAGGTTCGGTAGTAAGTAAGCAGGTCGGTTCGGCGTGGATAACACCGTTTACTGTTTCAGGACCAACTGGAAGTTGGATTTCATTTCAAAGTCCCAATTCATTGACTTTTGATCAGGCGTTGTTAACGTTTTATGCTGACGGACAACACAGTCTACCAGCATATGTTACAGTTTCTACCGAACAGGGACAGCGACTTATTGAACTCCCCAAAAAACTTCTTTTTAAAACTAAAACCGGCCTTGAGACCGTTAAGTTGAATTTTCCTGTCTTGCACGGAACAAATATAAGGTTGACTCTTCAGGCAATAAAGCCAGTTATTCCCAAATCTTATTACGGTTCCAAACCACAAATATTGCCAGTTGCCATAAGTGGATTTAACGTGGATAATCTGCCAGTTACGATTACAAAAACTTACAGACAGAAGTTGCATAGCTTAGTTTATGCTGGTCAAGTAGTTCAAACGCCTAAAAACTACAAAGACACGAGTTTAATTAACCAAAGCAGTACTCAGTCACTAACTTCAAAAACACTAACTTCAAAAACACTAACTTCAAAAACACTAACTTCAAAAACACTAACTTCAAAAACAGTGGCTTCAAAAACAGTGGCTTCAAAAATACAGAATATTAAGACAAATACAGGTAGTTTAGGCACAACACTGCCAATCGATGGCTTACTTAAGTCGTCGGTACTACCTACTAATTTGCCTGGAGTGTGCAGAGGTAATTTGGCTACTCTTGACGGAAAGCCGATTTACCTTATGTTGATTGGAAATGTCACCGATGCCCTTGAGGGTAAATATTTTAGCTTAAAAGGTTGCGGGCCCGATGCAGCTGGAATTACTATTAAGGCTGGTCAACATATTTTCGAAACAGTGGCTGGTTACAAAACAGGTATTAATATCGACCAGATTAATTTTGACTCTGCTGCCACAGACCAGATTGGAAATTTGAATGTATCTCAGTCGGTGAGAATACAACAAGCTCCAACGTTAAATCCCGACGCCACTTTAAAAATTAAATCAATGACAAGTACCAAAGTTGTACTAAATGTTGAAACCCACGGTAAGCCTGTATGGCTTATATTAGGTGAAAACTATTCGACAGGTTGGATAGCTAAGGTTCTTAACGGTTCTAAGTCGCTTTCTAATTCGGTTAATTCTGCTTCAAGTTTGATCGATGCTTATGCCAATGGGTGGCTTATAACACCTCCGAAACAAAACCAAAGCTATGACATTGAGCTTGTGTTTGCACCACAATCTACAGTTGACTATGCTTTGATAATTTCTTTTTTGACTCTGTTCTTGTGTATCGTAGGGGCATTATTTCTTTTAATAAAAAACCGACAGAATAGAAAACTCCACGGTTCTAAGCCATCAATGTCAGAAATTAAAACAACAAATATGTTGTCTTTTGAAAAAACCTTTTTTTATCAATATAAAAAAGCCCCATTACTAGGTTCATTTATTGCTGCGGTTGTTTCTGGTCTTTTGGTTGGAGCAATATATAGACCCACATACGGTATCTTAGTTTTAGTGATTACGCTTGTGTTTTGTAAGTTAACAGATTTAAGGTGGATACTAGTTGGAGTGGCTTGGGCAATGTTAATCTATAGTTGTTTATGGATAGTATTTTCTCAGATGTCCATTGGGTATCAACCGTCTGCAGCATGGCCTTCATACTTTAGTTCGCAGTCAAATCTACTGTACTTTTCGATTATCTTGATTACAGTGGATGCAACTGTTATATTTTGTAGAAAAATTAATTCTAGAACACAGTTATGATCTAAATTAACAACATCAAAATCTTTAGGTTTTAAGTTAATCTTGTTATTTAGGGACTCTAACTTATTGTTTAATTGAAGTTTTTAATTTAAAAAAGTCCATTGGGCAAACTACTTCTTTAAAAACAAATTCTTAGCAAAAAAGCTTAATTTGAAAAACTTATTTCAAGACATTAAACTTGATACGAGTTATTTGCTGTCGTATTGATTTCAAGGTATAAATACAGCAATCAAATAAGAATATGCGGTTGTCCTTAAAATTGTTTATAACTCTTAACTCAAGTTGTAATTAAAACTACAACCCATAGAACTAAAGAGTAACCGTTGTTTAAAATATCAAACTATTAATGTATCAGAGGAAGTTGTCGTGAAAATAAAATTGTTCTTTACAAGCAGATTGGCTAATGTAGTTAAATTTCTTGCTTTGACTTCGGTGATATTGGCAGGATTGTCCGCATGCAGTTCAACTTCAACGGTAAGCTTGAATCAAGTTGGCAACGGGATTGGGGGCACTGACTTGATCAATTTTCCTACCTCAAAAGACTTTTACAGTGTGCCGACGGACATTCAGTCTGATCCTTTAGGGTATGTTCTTAGACTTCAGCTAGTTTCAAAGACAAGCAGTTCAACGTCGCTTAAAATAATGTACGTATCGAAAAATACTTTTGGAAAAAAAGCAGCGGTAACAGGTCTTATTACTTACCCTAATTCTGCACCTCCGGCTTCAGGGTGGCCAGTAATCTCTTGGGATCACGGCACCTCTGGGATCTCTCAGAGTTGTGCTCCAAGCAGAGCTCCATATAGTCTGCCAACTTTTGGCGTTACGGGCGTTATAGTTGCAACCGATTATTTGGGATTAGGCCCTGATGGGGAAATTCACCCATATCTGAACCGTGCGACCGAAGCTGAAGCAACTATAGATATAGTGAGGGCTGCTTTGCAGATTCCAGATGCCCATGCGGGACATACTTGGTTGGTAGTGGGAGACTCCCAAGGGGGACATGCAGCATTAGCTACCAGTCAAATAGCTCCTAGCTATGCTCCAAACTTGAATCTAATCGGTTCGGTTGCTATAGGACCCGGAGCTGAACTCGGAAATACTTATCCAGGCGATAATCCGTTTATCTACGACATTGTAGCCACCTTGGCGATATTTGGAGCCCATGTATCAGATCCGAGTTTTAATCCGAATACATATCTTGTAAAGGCAGCTCAGGGGGTTTCTAAGGTTGTAAAAGATTCTTGTGTAAACCAAATCACCGACTATCTCCTTAAAGTTTATCTAAGCGATGGAAAGAAGATATTGAAAGTTTTACCTTCACAAACTCCACAGGGAAGAGCTTGGTTGGCCCAAAATGACGTTATATTTCAGTCTTCAAAAAATCCAATATTAGTTCTTGGAGGCGGACAGGATATCGTAGCAGTGCCAGCAAGAGTAACCGCCACGGTAAAACAGCTTTGCAAGCTAAAAGATACCCTTTACTATGATTATTTGCCGACCGCAAACCACAATACCGAAATGACTCAAGGTTATTCCCTCATATCGTCGTGGATTAAAGACAGACTGGAAAATAAGCCAGCGCCAGATAATTGTAGCTCTTACGGTTAGAGTTGCCTAACCGATTTAGGTTGAATCGATGGTTCAGAATAATCCTTAATTCAAAAAATATGGTATTTTATAGCCTTACATTAAATTGAGAAGTCTGTTTTGTCAGATTTAGGTTATAAGAATGTTATAAATGCAAGAGTTTGTCTTTTTAAAATACCCAATAAGAAAATAGTAAGAAATTATCCAGTAACAAACTACACAGTAACAAACTACTTTCGGGAAAAATATGGGTATTTGAGTACCTGGTGTTTGGTATTGTCGAATCTAATATCTTTTGCTGTAATTGATTCTTAAAAAAGTTTTAATAATTAGCTCTGATTTTTGAAAATTGTAGCTTAACTCGGGGATAGAAAGTTATTTTGCAGATGTCGATATTCAACAGTTGCACAATCTGATTTAGTAACATTTAACCGTACGGTAAAATAATATCAAATTCTTCATTTCGTGGCGGTATCTTTATTTATAGTTGGAGTCGTAGTTCTATTTTTTGGAGCAATATCGTTTATTGTGCCAAATCTAGACTTAATCAGAGGTCCTGCATTTTTTATATCGTGGCTAACTACCGAACTTGCTGTTCAGTTGCTCATTTTAAATTTAGCCACAGCAGTAGTCTTATTAGCCTTGGGTGGCTACCAGCAAACTATTGGAATTGTGGGAGCAGTTTTAATTTTGTTAAACAGTTCGATTTTGTTGTATCATATTTTAAATTCGCTTAAAGCAGAAAAAATTTTAGAAGATGCATTGGAAGATTCGTTTAAAAACTCTGCTTTGCTACCTCAAGGAGCTGACGTCAGACAAATTTATAGGGTCAATTTAAAAAAAGCGAATAAGGGTAGAGTCTTTCCATTTCCGATTAGACCTTCCAAAGTTAAAAAAATCAAAAATGTACCTTATATCGACGATGGAAACAGAAGACATAAACTTGATATATATGTGCCTAAAGTATTTACTGTCGAAGGTTCCGAAAAAGAAGGTGAGGTTTCGATATTTAAACCTGTTGTCGTTATGATACATGGCGGAGCTTGGGTAATAGGACAAAAAGAAAATCAGGGTTTGCCTCATATCCATACGCTCACGAAAAATGGCTATATATGTGTAGCTATAAATTATCGACTCTCGCCGAAAGCTACTTGGCCAGATCATATTCTTGATGTAAAACATGCACTATCTTGGGTAAAAGAAAATATTAAAAGCTACGGAGGAGACCCCAAACGAGTTGCGGTCGCTGGTATGTCAGCGGGGGGTCACTTGGCAGTTTTATCTGCACTATCTGTTAACGATGCGAGATATCAGCCTGGTTTTGAAACATTTGACACAAATATAAACGCTTGTATTGGAATTTATCCAGTTCTAGATTTAACGAATACGTTGAAGGTACAGACTAATCAACTTATCGGAATGTTGACAAAGTTGGTATTTAAGACATCACTTCGAACCGATAGAGAAAGTTGGGAGTATGCATCACCACTTTTAAAAAAATTAGACGGATCTCCACCAATGTTTATTTTACATGGGTCCAAAGATCTGTTGGTTCCAATCGAAGAGTCAATTGAGTTCGTAAGGCGATCCAAAGTTGCAAAAAATCTCATATGTTTTGCAAATCTAACTGGTGCTCAGCACGCATTTGAGATATTTTGGTCGATTAGAGCAAGAAAGAGTGTAGCTGCGGTTATGACTTTTTTGGATGTTTTGTTTAAAAATGGGGATCTCAGCTCTTAAACTATAGATAATGAATTTTTAATAAAAAAATAAAGTTTTAGCGCAAAGGCGGAGTTTGTATGAACAGCAGATTGATTGGGGACATGTCGGTTAGTGAAATTGGTTTGGGGACAATGGCACTATCTTTAGACGGCAGACCTGATGAAAGTACTGCAATCGAGGTAATTTGTTCTGGCTTGGATTCAGGTATTACTTTTTTGGATACTGCAGACTGTTACTGTTTGGATTCTGAGTCAGAACACGGTCACAGCGAAAGGCTTATAGCCAAAGCTCTAAAAGAGTATAAGGGTGAAGCATATACTGTTAAAGTTGCTACAAAGGGTGGCAAACGTAAGCCAAGAGAAGGTGTTTGGCCCATAGATGGAAAACCAAGCTATTTGAAATCTGCCTGCGAACAGAGTTTGAAAAACTTAGGGGTAGAAATTATAGATCTCTATCAGTTACATGCTCCTGACCCAAATGTACCTCTAGAAGACTCCCTAGGAGCTTTAGTAGAGTTAAAACAAGAAGGCAAGATTAATAACATAGGTGTTTCTAATTTTAATTTGGACCAGTTAAACTTAGCTTTAAATGTCGCTCCTATAGTAAGCGTTCAAAATTCGCTTTCCCCTTTTGATAAAACATCTTTGGATTTAATAGAGTTCTGCACAATGTTTGGTATCGCATTGATAGCTTATTCTCCGTTGGGCGGGAGAACAAAAGCTAAAGAACTCGGGGGAAAACTACACGAATATCAATATATTGCTGGTACTCACAATGCAACAGCACAGCAGATAGCCCTTGCGTGGGAGCTTAATTTGTCCCACATTGTAGTTCCTATTCCTTCTTGTAGATCGAATGAGACTGTTCAAAGCTGTGCGGAAGCAAGTGAAATTAAGTTGTCATCTGAGGAGATGGTTTTACTTACAAATTCTATTGAAGCAGAACCTAATTAAAGATATAAGACCTAAAGATAGCTGTTTTTAATTGTTTGGGTAGACTTTAGTTTAGACCTCTGACTAGAGTTGTGTGATATTGTGCGACTGTGAATATTGTAAACGATATCAGTTTCGCACAAGTCTATTGTGCCATTATAACTGGTGAAAGTACTTTCGTAAATAATCTATGGGCGTAAATACTGAAGCCGAAAACATTAAAGCTAATGGCAATACAACAAACAGTATCTCAGCAAACAGTAACTCAACAAACAGTAACTTAGCAAACAGTAATACAGCAAATCCTGGTATAGCAAATAGTCCTGCTGTTCTAAATACCACTGCCTGTAAGTCTGCAGGTATAAATAAAAGTGTTTTAACCGAACTGGCATGCCTCAGATCCGAAAGTTTTGCAAATGGGGGTGGAGTACCGCTCGGACTAAATTTCGTGAACGATATTTATTATTCTGTACCTCAAAAGCCGATTTTGATTTTAGGACCTTCCAGATCTGGAAAGAGTTCTTCGGTAATAGTTCCAGCAATATTGTCTGCGCTTGGACCCGTAGTTTCGCTTTCAACTAAAACTGACATAATGCAAACCACAGCAAAGGTGAGATCATTATTAGGAAATATCTGGTGCTTTGATCCCACCGATTCGATAAGTTCAAGTGAGTTCGAAAAGTTAGGGGTTAAAAAACTTAAGTGGTCGCCTATGCAATCAGTTGGCAGTTGGGAGAGTGCCTTAAGGGTAGCCAATTTAATTGTAAGTTCTTCGACGACCGTAGGCGGTATCGAATCTAACCACTGGAACGAAAGAGCTGAAGCACTTCTTGCACCGATTATTTATGCGGCCAAACTTACCGACCGAAGCATGAAAGACATAGCAACTGCAGTCTTGTCAAAAGATCTAAGTTGGGTTGCACTTGCAATTGACCAGTACGCCAAAGATTCGATGGCAAAATTTGTTCTGTCTGGAATTTTAACTACAGAAGATAGAGAACTCTCCGGTATATTTTCAACTGCTGCATCGTTACTTACCGCTTATAAGTCCAACAGAGTTCTTGAAAATTCGATAGACCCAAACTTTGAAATTTCATCTTTTGTAAATTCAGCAGATACATTGTATATTGCTGTTTCTGGCGAAGAACAGCATCGGATTGCACCTTTGGTCGTTACTCTTTTAGATTCGATAAAATCAGAAACTTATAGGAGATACAACTCATTAAGTAGCGATATTTTTACCAAAGATACTATAAATCAAAGAATGCTTTTTGCTTTAGATGAACTCGGACAAACAGCAAAACTCCCCTTTTTACCTTCCTTGATAGCAGAAGGAGGTGGCCAGGGTATCACTACCATAGGTTGTTTTCAGGACTTAAGTCAAGCTGTGGGTAGGTATGGATCGATAGCGGAGGGATTTTTAACACTGTTTCCGACTAAATTGGTCTTTCCGGGAGTGTCTGATAAAAAAACTGTCGAAGCTATATCTACATTGGCTGGAGAAAGAGAAGATTATAAGTACAGTTATAACTATGGTGTAAGTCAGAACAGATTTAATGGAAGCGTTTTAACAAAGATATTGAATTCAAAAAAGAAACCTAGTCTTACAAATGTTTCAAAGTCAACTCAGCTCATTAAGCAACTTCCCTGCGACAGGGTCTCAATGGGACTGCCAAATTCGCTTTTGATAGTTGACTCCCCTAAACCGCCTCTATTTCTAAAACAGAACAGTTACTATAAAAACAGCCAATATCTGAACCTTATCGACGGTGCCCAACAGTCAGTTGATTTAAGGTCTAAATCTAGATTGCAAAAAGATGTTTCAATCCCCAATCTTAAGGAGCAATCAGACCTTGGACTGTCCCGATAAATCTACGATTTTATTTCTTATGCTGGATATGATTTTAAGTGATATCTCCCGTTTAGCTATTCTTTGTGGCAAAATTGTTTAATTTTTGCTAATTTATTAGTATACCTATTTTTCGTAAATCACAAAGTCAAGAAGTCAGGGTGGAGCGGCTGGAACAAGCAGTCGATATAGCCGTTGCTGTAATTTTTCAATTTGAACCGACTTTGATTGGTATTTCTCAAAGTTCTGAACTAAAAGATGCTCTCGTATCCATAGTGCACGAATCTATGTCCAACCCAGCAGATGCCGAAAAAACTGCCAAAGCAAGTGTCTTAAAGATACTGAATACGGCTCTGATGAATTTAACCCAGCAGATTGTAGACGAAAAGATAAGCGGAGGCAATTTCTCGACAGACGATATTATTGAGATTAACGTAACGGCTCGACTCGTTAGTTTTGCGGTAATTCAGCTAACTTACAACGTGATATCGGGAATAATTAAAAGAAATATTGAGTCGATAATTGCAAAATCCAAAGCTGGACTTTTAAAAGATCGTGAAGCGGAAATTAGAAGAGAACATTTTAACATTTGGCTTGAAAAAAGACAGGAAAGACTGGCTGAAGAAGAACGCCAGAAAGTGATGGAAGACGAGAAACGGTGGGCAGAGTGGGATTCGCTCACTGAAGCTGAACGAGCAGCTAGGACTTTTGAAATGGCCGAAGCTTTGACCATGGGTTCTCAGCCGAAGGCAGCTTCTGGGAAAACCGCCGAAGAGATTGAGAAAGAAAGAATTCAAAAAGAAGAAGAGGAACGGCGGTTGGAATCCGAAGCTCTTGAAGAGGCTGCTCATGTCGCTTCTGCCAAACTTATAGGCGAATTGGAAATTAATGTGCTCGAAGATCTTCAGGCATATATTGTAGGAACTTTTAATACTTGGGCGATAAATAATGATTCGGGGAGATTGGTGGCAGAAGAGGCTGGAGATTTGGCTGCTCAATGCTTGCAGGCATACAGTACAGAGGGTGAAACAGTACAAACCCTACAAGTTTTTGATGGATTGGTCTTAGGTAAGCTAACTAAAGATGCGGTTGATAACATTAAAGAGTGGTTATCCAGAAAAGCTTCATGAATTAGATTTATGAAGTTACATCAAATTTAATATCTTTTAGTTTCTTATAAATATCCTGATTTTGTTTCGCTTTCTAAAGTCTACATAGCAATTTTGAGTCCAATATCTGTATCACCACCAAGACGAATTGAACCTATACCAAAAGGCTTACATTTTAAATTAAATACGTATTAAATTAAATACGTTTTAATTTAAATACAACTGTGTAGGTAACTTCAATTGCATTGTTCTACATTGTATTGATTGTATTGTTCTATTTTTGTCACGACACATTTTGTCACGATACATTTTGTCACGATACAAAACCATGTTATCTAATATTTAGTGATTACAAGAATGAAGATATCATCATAAGTGCCGTAAAACAGTACTAAAGATGCAGTTAGTTTACCAAACGAGTAAATCACTCTACGTAGTAGGTTTGCCACTTTACAATCTATTATATTAAAACGACTCCTTTTTTATTGCAAATAATAAGGAGACATGTTACAATTAATTACGTAAGTGATAACTTACTGATAATCGTTGAAATACCTTTGCATGAAAGGGGTGAATATGGAAGAAAATGCTGAAGAGCTAGATTATTCTGCGAATAAAGCTGTAAGTCAAAAAGACGGGATTGAACTGGCACTTAGGAAGGCTTTGGATCAACCACTGAGCCGACGTAAGATGCTGGTGATTGGGACTGTTACTGCGGGATCTGCCGCAGGAGGCGCATTGGCTGCTGGCTCACATTTTGGATTGACTAAAAATGTGTTGAGTTCGCTAGTTTCGTTGTTTACAACAAAAGGTGTTGCAGAAGCAGGTTACAATGTGACTTATGCCGCTGGTAGTGCAATATCTGATGTAAATCGACTTTCCTTAAGGGCACTTTGGGACGCAGTTGTACCTGGAGATTGGAACGGCAACATAGAAGACGGCGGAGAACCAGGAGCTGATCAAACTTATGTAGAAGCATGGCTAGAACAAGTTGCTGCTGGTCCTACAAATCCAATAAGTTGGCTCACAGCTGATTTCTTAAATTTCTGGGGAGCCGATATTAATGCATGGGCTCAGGTAACAACTTTTTGGTCTCAGGAATATTACCAGATGCCACTGGGCACTAGCATTGTATTTCCTTCCACAAGACAGGGCAAGATAATCTTAATGATGAATCTGCTAATTCCAGGAGTTGAAACTATTTTTGATCTTCAATATTTAGGCGCTATTATGCTTTCAAAGTTGGCGTTTTTTGGAGACTTTTATTTTGAAGCAAACGATCCAACTGTTTCAGTGGGTCGAGCATATTGTGGTGCGCATCTTCCTCCTGGAACAACTCCTTATGCTGTTGACAGTTATGATAAAAATTTAGGAATATCGGATAAAACATTAATTAAAGTGAATGGGTTGGTGAACTTTCCATGAGTACAATTACAACAGACGTATGTGTAATAGGATCCGGGTTTGGAGGTGGAGTTTCTGCTTTAAGAATGGCCCAGGCTGGACAGAAAGTGACGGTATTAGAACAGGGACATTTTTGGGATTCTGAAATAAACACCGCATGGCAAAATATGGGTTTGGATGTTAAAAACTATCAGCAGACAAATGGAGACTTAAACTATTGGATGGATTTTCTAAATCTCGCTGCTGGAGTTGATCTGTTAAGTAATGCTGTTTATGCCATTATTAGTGGGCGCGGTGTAGGAGGAGGTTCCAATGTATATTCTGGAGTATCACTAAGAGCACCGTCATTTGTATTCGACAACGCTCCATGGCCAGCATCAGTTGACAGAAGCTCTTTAGACCCATTTTATACAAAAGCCGAAGACCAATTAAATGTTGGGCAGTTCGGTTGGGGCGATGTTGGCATGAAAGATGGTGTATTTGCCTGGGCGGCAAAACAGGTCGGAGTCAGTGTCGATCCGCATCCCCAAATCATTAATACTAATATTTGCGGTGGCATGGGTTGGTGTAACAACGGATGTCTTAGAGGTGCCAAAAATACCGTTGATAAACGCTACATTAAAGAAGCGATGGCACTTGGTACTGAAGTTGTAACTGGAGCAATGGCTGTAGATGTTGCACCCTATTCAGGAGGAAAGTGGCAGGTAACTTACATTTCAGGTGCAAGTAATACTCCTAACTTAACTTGGAGCGGAACTTCTAACACCGTTATAGCAAACCAGGTGTTTATTGCAGCTGGTGCTGTTAATTCGGCAGCAATTTTGCTTAGGTCTGCTGGAAATCTTTCAAATGGGGTTTCATCTCAGACTGGACATAATTTGTCGAGAAATGGCGATAATCTTGTAATAGGAATTCTTCCAGATTCGTTGCCTTCCATATTTGACAATCTGGATATGAATGTTGGACCAGTGGACGGAGTAACGTGTTTTGAGTATCTGTCTAACCCACCTCCAGGCTTTGGTTCGGATTGGCAAAAATTTACACTTCAGCCAGTTAGAATGTTGCCGATGGCAGCAGCTCTAACATTAGATCCAGCAGGCGCAAACAACAGTTCTGGAAATATGGAAGCTTTTGGATTAGGACCTAAACACTATATGCAAAAATACGGAACCAGGATGCTACAGATCGGTGTCATGGGAATGGACGGTATGGACGGACAAGTGTCATTGACTGTAGCCGGAACCCCTCAGGTTAATTTCAATAATTCACAAGCTACCTTAAATGTTTGGGCAGCCGCAAGAGCCGCAGTTCAAGACATAGTTGTAAATGGAGCTGGTGGTGAAGTTTTGCCAACTTGGGATCAGTATAGGCCCAATGACGGATACTCGATTCATCCACTGGGATCATGTAGAATGTCCGATTCGGTAAGCTCAGGAGTTGTTAGAGATGACGGTGCTGTTTGGAATCCTGGTGGAGGAGTCTATAACGGTCTTTATGTTATGGATTGCTCGATTATTAGCTCTCCGATTGCAGTCAACACATCTTTAACTGTTGCTGCATTAGCAGAAAGAGCTTTGTCTTCAATCGTTTCCGGTGGTTGAGTTTAAATTTTAAATAGATTGCTTGCTTATTAATAGCAGGTTTAGCTTAAAAGATAGGCAAGCCAATCTTCTTAAAACTATCCGAGCAGAAAAAAGAAGATAAACTTTAGACTGTGTGCTTCAGAAAACATGAGCTTCAGAAAACATGAGTTAGAGGATTGGGTCAATTGAAACTTAAGCTGAAGGCAACAGTAATAATTAGTATGACGTGTTTTATGTTGCTTCTTAGTAGTTGCAGCTCGTCTAATCCGAACAAGACACCTAATGAAGTTATCCAAAACCTATGGTCCTCTACTATCAATTCAGGTGTAGGAGTTGAAATATCGAAAGTAGCCTTTCATAATCTAAGCGTAAGTGATGCTCCGGCGGGTTCAATAAGTCTGATAACATCGCCCAATGAAATAATAGGTGGTGATGGTGAGTTTGATCTCATTAATAATAACGGTTCGTTTACGCTAAATACACCCAATTTTGGTCCTATTGAAATGGATATTACCAAAGGATCGTTTTACCTACATTTTCCCGCAAATCTTTTGATAGGAGCATTGGCAAAAAAGCCGTGGTTATATGTGGACTCAAGTACTCTAAGTGCCATTAAAAGTCCTTCACTTTTAGCGGTAGCTCAGCTGTTTGATGTAATGGATCCAGCATATTCTCTTAACTTTATAAAAGGATTTTCTGGAAACGCAGTAAAGCTAGGCAAGGAAGTAATCGACAAGTTTGAGTGTACGAACTATGTTTATTCAATAAACATAACTAAAGCAGCCGATTCATTTTCGGGAATTACAAAAAATACGATGCTACAGGTATTGAAATTAACTCATGTTTCAAACGAACAAATAACTACTTGTGTAGACAGTTCTAATAAAGCTATCCAATCTACTTTTAGCGTAAATTTAAATCAAATAGCATATCCTGTTCCGGGCAACCCATTGGCAACGGAAAAACTAAGTGGATTTATGACCGTTACTGAAAGTTTTAGCTCATTTGTATCAGGTTCGATGAATACAAAGTCTCCGCCTTCAAATCAAGTAATTAACTTAAATTCGATAATTAAAAACCTTAACGTCTAAGGTATTTAATTATAAGTTAGATAAATTTAAAACTTCCAAATATCACTAAGCAAGTATATTCAGCAAGTATCTTTAAAAAAGACAAACAACAGAAACAGAGTTCAACTCATAAGAATCTGTTTTAAGAGATTAAATCATTTAAGAGTGAGCTTTGCCTGTAATCAAATCTTCTCTATTAAAAAGCTTTGACACAAATTTCCACCCCGCTAAGTTAATCACAATTAGAATTATCGCAAAATAAATGCTGTATTTTACCGTTGGAGTTATTGCATTGGTTGCAAACAGCACCACTAATAACAAAGGAGGCAATGAAGCAAAAGTTGAAAGTTGCTGAGCTACCCTGACATCTCGAGTTCGGCTTGAAATTCCTATTCCAGCCCAAACTGACCATCCTGCAATAAGAGGAGTATAGACAAACTGAATTAAAAGTCGCGGACCGCTGAAAATTACATTTTCAATGGGATGGCTCGCAAAAATAAATGCCAGCAACAAGAATGCCCCAAAAACAAAGTATGCTACTGCTACTGCGGGGACAATTGCTGCTAACGCCTTGCCTATTAAGAACTCTTCTCTGCTAATTGGAGTAATTAAAATAGGTTCCAAGGTACCTTGATCTCTTTCGCCTATTACAGAGTAAGCTGCTAACGCCGTTGGAACTATCGCTGGAATTAAAAGCATGTATAACATGGTAATTCCAATTCTGACTTGTACCTGATGCGGTAAAACTGTCGCTTTAACGGTGAAGATTGATATCAATGGGGCAATTACAAAAGCAATTGGAAGTATTGTCATAGTAAGTACGATGAATCTGTTTCTTTTAAAATCTTGGAACTCTTTAAATGCCAGTCCTTTAATTCTTCTCCAGTTTAAATTCATCAGTTCTATTCTCCGGATTCTTTTACGGTTTCTAAATAGATATCTTGCAAGCTGTGGTGAACTTCGCCAATTGAGATTAAATCTTCGTTAGCTGATACCAACTTTTTCACTAAATTTGGTATCACTTCATTTGGATCGCTGACTTGAAGCGTGTAGAGGTCTTGTTCTTTTGTCCACTCCAAGATACCTTGAATCTCTTTGAAAATTAAACCTTCGTCCTTTAATGGGTGCAAAGTTTTAAGCTGTACAGTTTTTGAAAACATCTGAGCTTGCATATCTTCGGTTTTACCAATTAGCTTTAGAGTCGTATTTAAAATTGCAACCCTGTCGCAGAGCTTCTCAGCTTCTTCAAGCCTATGGGTTGTAAGGAATATAGTAACTCCTTGCTTTTGTAGCTCTTTAATGAGTTCGTGTACCTCCAGTGCGGCGATTGGATCAAGTCCAGAAGAAGGTTCATCTAAGAAAAGTACTTTTGGTTCATTAAGCAGAGCTCTAGCAAGACCTACTCGTTGTTTTAGTCCCTTAGAAAGTGACCCGCAGAGGTCATCTTTTCGGTCCCATAGATTTACTGCAAAAAGTGACTTTTCAATTTTTGTTTTGGGATCTTTTAACATATAAAGTTCACAAAAGCATTTCAAGTTTTCATAAACGGTTAGTCTGTTATACAGACCGGGTGTTTCGGACATAACTGAAATCACCGATCGAATAGAAATTGAATTTGACTCGTTTAGTTCAATTCCAGCTACGGTAGCTTTTCCAGAAGTTGGTTTCAGCAAGGTGCTTAAAGTACGTACCGTTGTAGTTTTTCCAGCTCCGTTTGGACCCAAAAAACCAAATATCTCTCCGTATGCGACGTTAAATGTCAGATCTTTAAAAGCTGTTCTAGAACCGAAGGTCTTCGATAGATTTTCAACTTTAACTGCAAGCTCTTCTCCAGAAGTTTTTCTATCTAAAGTAATTTCTGTCATTTAGCTTTAACTTTCTACAAACAGCTCTTCGGTGACAATGGTTTCATACTGAAATAAGTTTATACTAGAGCAAGTTTATAGGAGTTTAAGCTTATAGTTTGCATTTTAAACTTAAGACTGCTGACACCCTCAGTATCAGGATAGTTGTAGTTGTTTTAATTTGTGAATTGAGTATTAACTAAATCGCAGGCTGTTACTACAGTCTTTTTATTAGTGGAATTGTAATTCATCGCTGAGGCTTTGACCAGACGATTTTATATTAGGTAAATCAAAGTTTTCTTAAAATATTATTAATGAAAGTATTTAAAACAGGGCAAATGACGTCTTTATTTCCAATTTTGATACTAGGCTTTTGATACTGGGCTATTAATACTAGAACATTAACACTCAAGCTGGTCTAAAACATTACTGAAACAATCAAATATAGTAGCAATTAAATACAGTAGTAGTAATTTAGCCCTGTGAGTATTTTTGATTGTTTGATAGTTTTAAGGAAGATTAAATTACATAAAAATGACTGACCTACAGACACATCACTTAGAATCTAACAATCCTGAGCCTAACAATCCTGAGCCTAACAATGCCGAATCTGGCAATCCCGAATCTGGCAATGCCGATTATGACAATGCCGTTGAAATACGCGGATTAGTTAAGAGGTTTGGAAATAAAGTAGCGGTCAATAACGTCGATTTAACAGTAAAAAAAGGTAGTGCTTTCGGTTATTTAGGACCTAACGGTGCAGGGAAAACTACTTTGATTAGATCACTTTTGGGATTAACAAAAGCCAATCACGGTAAGATGTGGATTAGGGGCCTTGAAGTACCCAAATACCGTACTGAAGCTTTATCTAGAGTCGGAGCAATAGTAGACGAGCCCAGATTTTTCGGTCATCTTTCTGGTAAAGAGAATTTGATGATCTTGGCATCTCACCGAGGTGCCAATGCTGAATCTAGAATTATGCCAAGTTTAGATAGAGTGGGTATTGCAGATCGAGCAAACGATAAAGTAAAAGGTTATTCCATGGGAATGAGACAGAGGCTTGGAATTGCTGCCTGTTTAATTAGCGATCCCGAGCTTTTAATTTTAGACGAGCCCATGAACGGTTTAGACCCTGCAGGAATGCAAGATATGAGAAGCTTCATTAGGAATTTTGTGGATGAGGGTGGAACTATAATGCTTTCATCTCACCTGTTGGATGAGATTGAAAAAACTTGCGATGCAGTAGCAATTGTGGATCGAGGTTCAGTAATTAGACAGGGTTCAATTGAAGGACTTTTATCAAGTACGGAGGCCTCGGTAATTATTGAGTGTTCTTCATTAAATGAGGCCGCCAAGACAATAACTGATTTGGGTATCGTGAAATCGGTATCGATAGACAAAGGGCATCTTACAGTTATTTTGCCAGAATCATCTGACAGAGAGCTACTGGCTATTATTAATAAGTCATTAGTAACTTCAGGAATTTCGGTTTATCAACTTCAGGAAGTTAAGACTAGTCTTGAAGACTGGTTCCTTTCGGTAACTACTAAATTGGGCGACCAATGAATACTAAAGAGATTAAACAGTATGTCCAAGATTGACCAGAAATCAAAAAAATTCTTTTAAAAGTTAATGGCCAAAAATTTAACTGAGACAAAATATAAAATACAAACATAAAAGATAAACAGGAAGCACCTTACAGGATAAATGAAGTGACAGATACCGCAACATTGCCAGCATCGCCTAAAGTTGAAAATTATAAAAAAACCGAAAGTGTGATTTCGTTTTTACCGTCAGTTGCAATGATTAAGACCAGAATTCTTGAAATTCGAAAAAGACGTGGTCTTATGTTTGCAGTTTATATTTTCACCGTAGGTGTGCCGATTCTTATATATGGAATTAGGGAAATACTTCATTTAGTAAATCCAAATACTTATGGATTGCCAGGTAGTGCGGCATTTTTCGGTCATATTACAACTCCTATGACTTTGTTTGGATTTATTATTGCAGCAACGCTGGGTGCCAGTGCCACTAGTACTGACTATTCAGAAGGGTTTTTTAGACTGTTGGTTGCAACTGGAAGATCTAGGGTCTCAATGTATTTTTCTAGAATATTAGCGGGAACTGC
Organism: Actinomycetes bacterium; assembly: GCA_021791915.1. Taxonomy (GTDB): domain Bacteria; phylum Actinomycetota; class Acidimicrobiia; order Acidimicrobiales; family JABEUL01; genus JAJZNL01. Next base: position 36,653 of record JAJYVQ010000005.1, read on the forward strand.
AATTTTGGTTCCTTTAGTTGGAATCGCATTTGCGATTGTTTGTCTTGTAACTTCTTTTGCTGGTACGCCACAAAATTCAACGGTCAACTTTAACGGAGTTCAGATTCCCGCATACATGAGTGAATCACAACTTAAAACCTGGATAGTTGATCACCCAAGTTTAAGTGGCGATCTGCTACAAAATGGTGGGCCAATATCAAATGGATTCGGTGGCTCAAGAAAAGTAGCTCCAATTAGCCGTTTTCGCAATAGTCATTTAAAAAACACAGCAAGTCCGACAATTTCGAATCAAGTGATGACTTCAGTTTATGGCGCTTATGTGGCAAA
>JAJYVQ010000105.1 GCA_021791915.1 Actinomycetes bacterium
CTGGTACGATAGCATCAATAGTCTGATCGTTGACAATGCTAAACGTTGCAGATGCTGTCCCAAACATAACCTGAGACACTCCAGAAAAACCAGACCCTTCAATTGTTACCTGTTGTCCACCTGCTATAGAACCTACGGACGGATCGATGCCCGTAATAATCGGAACCGACCCAATTATCTGTCCTCCACCTGCGACAAAACAGTTTGAAGCCGTTATGCAACTTATTGCAAACAAAGATGGAGCTAAATATGGACCTGTCTGGATAGTCCAAGTCGTACCACCATTTGCAGTTACAGCAATATTTCCACTCGCATCGGCAAAACTGCATTCAGTATCGCTAAAACAAGACATATCATTTACGCTCGTCAACGCTGTAGGTAGGTTCTGCGATGTCCATGCTGGCCCCGAAGATGAATTTATATTTGCGGATGCAAATATAACTGCATTAGTCTGCGACAAACCTCCCACAAAACATGCAGGGCTTCCACCACTAGAAGTACATGAGACAGATAAAAATTCCATTGCAGTGTTGGTCACCAACGAATTTGTCCAAGTAGACCCGAAATCGTTGGATAAAAGAACTATAGCTTGATCCGGTGATAAAGTAGAGCCAACAGCAATACATTCAGCAGAACTCAGACATGATATAGACATTAATATTCCAGAGTTCGAAATTGGAGTAACAGCAGAGTTCCATGAAGTTCCGTTTGTGGTTGTTGTCACATTAGCGTTTACATCTGTAGCGATACACTGCAATACAGTCACGCAGTCTACCGATGTTATTGTCGCAATGCTAGTAGGCAAACTTACCTGGTTAAACACAGCAAAATTATTAACTGATTGTAACATAATACCGTTTCCCGAAGAATTACTTCCACCAGCATAGCAAGTGGTATTGTTTTCGGTTGGAGGTGATGACGATGAAGCACATGATATTGAAGTTATCTCTTCAACATTACCTGATAATGTTGCCTGACTGAAGCTGATGCCTCCGTTTGTTGTATACGCAATAAAACCACCTAATGAATTCTGCCCTGAAGCTAAACAGTCGAATGAATTGATACAGTCGATAGCAAGATAGTCCGTAGAGTTATCTATTGTAAACCCGCTCCAAGTAACTCCAAAATTTCCAGTATAAGCTCCCTCAAATAGACCCAAACTGTTTTCGCCAACTAAATAACATGTAGTAACACTCGCACAACTGACACCGAAATATCCAGCCTCATCGGTCAAATTTGCGGTATCTAAATTCCAAGTAGAACCAAAAGAACTCGTTAGAAGTATTTCGCCATTAGATGACACAGCCAGACAATCAGACGACGATGGACATGAAATTGAATTTATGGAACTAATGGACCCTGGAAGAGCTTCAGAATTATCACTTACACCTAAATTCCCCGTGTCATAAATAACTCCAGTTGCTGAAGACCACCCTCCAATTTGACAGTTTTGTGTATTTATCACACAGCTAACAGATGAAAATCCAGATGCAGATGCAACTGAATCAACTGACCAACTAGTACCTGCGTCAGTTGTAGCTAGGCTAAGACCTTGAGAGCTGGTACTATCAGAACCAACTGCAATACAAGAACCGATTTCTGGACATGAAATTGAATTTAAAACACCCGTATTTGCTGGTAAACCAACTGCACTAAAAGTAGTACCGTTCGAAGTAACCATTGCTACACCGATACTTGAACCCGAACCAACTGCAATACAATTAGTCGAACTATAACAGGAAATTGAATTTACAATACTAACACCAGACGGTATACCAAGTTGAACAAAAGTCTGTCCTCCGTTTGAAGTATAGTAAATAACGCCTTGATTGCCGTATTCTTGCCCAACTATGTAGCAATTTAGATCGGAAACACATGCCAGATCAGTTGCTATCGAACCTATAGGCATAGCCTGAGTTACAGTCCATCCGATTCCGCCATTGTCAGTTGCACCAAAATACCCCCCAACGCCGACGCTGTAACATTGTGTTGCAGTTAGACACTCAATATTTAAGAAAATATCGTTAGACTGCGAATCTATATGATACGGACTTGTTGTAGATCCATAAGCTAGCTGGCTGTTTTGCAATGTTATAAATCCAACTAACATGGTAATTACAACTACTACTGTTGCGATTATAGTTAGTAACCCCATGATGAAGTGATGCACGTACCTCAACAATCTTCGGCATAAAATCCTAGACAACTTATCTAAATTACTGTTTGGATGGTACTTTAAAATCATATACTAACTATTGTTTAAATTTATAACACACTATTTTGAGCAGACTACATTTACAAAGCTTTTATTAATCTACTAATCATTTATTAAAACTATCGAAACCATACACGCATTTTAGTCTTGCAAACAAATTCAGTTAGATATTAAATATGGTCTTAGATATTAAATATGGTCTTAGATATTAAATATGGTCTTGGAGAAACTTCATTGTTGACAATTAACTAAAACTTACCAATAAAATTTTAGTCTAGATTTTGATTGTTTTTATGTCTATAAACAAGATAGTTTTCCAAAAATTCATCGATATCACCGTTCAATACCGCTGTTACATCTCCAACTTCAAAGTTAGTTCTCAGATCTTTGACCAACTGATAGGGCGCTAAAACGTATGATCTAATCTGTGATCCAAAAGCTACGTCTGCATTAGGTCCTGTTAGTTGCTTTAGGGTATCTTCGTTTTGCTTACGTTTTAAATCTGCGAGCTTAGCTTTCAGAAGATCCATTGCTTTGTTTTTATTCATTAACTGAGATCTTTCATTTTGGCAAGAAACAACTATATTTGTGGGCAAATGAGTTATTCTTACAGCCGAATCAGTTTTATTAATATGTTGACCTCCAGCTCCAGACGCCCTAAAAGTATCAACTCTCAACTCGGACTCGTCAATTTCGACTGTAAGATCATTTTGTGTCATCGGAATTACGTTTAATGCTGCAAAGCTTGTATGTCTTCTATGTGCGGAGTCAAACGGCGACATTCGAACTAGGCGGTGAACTCCTCTTTCATTAGATAATAGACCATAGGCGTTAATGCCTTTTACAACAAAAGTCGCAGACAAGATTCCAGCTTGAGTTCCTTCAGTCGTTTCGTCGATTTCGACCTTAAAGCCGTGCCTGTCTGCCCATCGCAAATACATACGCATTAGCATTTCAGCCCAATCCTGAGCATCAGTTCCACCTGCACCTGCATGAATTTCACAAATTGCATCTGCTGAGTCATACTGACCTGTAAGAAGCGATTGGCTGTGAAGCTGTGATATTAACCTACTTAGCGTCTCAAGATAGGTTTTAAGGTCTGAAACTAAAGATTCGTCGTTATCATCTTCTAAGAGTTCTAACATAAAATCTATCTCAGACTTTAAATCTTCGATGTTGGATAAAAGATCGACTTTTTCCTTAACTTGTCCATACTTTGTATTGACTTCAAGTGCTTTAGTTTTGTCAGCCCACAAATCTGGATCTGACATTGCAAGTTCCAGCTCCTTGTACGACTCTTTCAGAGAATCTATATTAACTAATAAAGTTGCTTGTTCAAATTTTTTATTTAAGACGTCATACTCTTGTTTGTAGTTCTTTAAGAGGTCGTCAAAGCCTTCACTGTCTTTGGCCATGGCAGTATTTAAACTTTTTATTAGAGCCGCACCAACAAGGCTCATTTCGGCCGAGCTTTTCGTTGTCACTTTTTACTAACTGCATGACATTAGACCCAGAAAACCCTTCTGAAGTGTCACCCCCAGCAGTTAATTGATAGCTCAAACTATCGCCGCTCTCCGAACCGCCTGCATAAGTTGCTTTAGTCAAGTCGGGCTCGGTTGGCATTTCAACTTGAACCTCAACATGCATCACATACCTCAAAAACGTATCGTCGATCCGAGCAATCATATCTTCGAAAAACTCGAATCCTTCTTTTTGCCAAGCAACCAATGGGTCTTGTTGACCCATGGCTCGAAGACCAATTCCTTCTTTTAAGTAATCCATGTCACTCAAATGTTCACGCCATTTTAAGTCGATTGTAGAAAGCATCAAATTTCGCTCTATCTGATCAAAAATAGTTTCATCTTCAAACTGCTCACGCTTTTTACTGTATAAGTCAGTAAATTCGGTAACTATGGAATCAATAAGTTGACTTAAAGAGTTTGCCTTCTTTAGATCTTCAGCGGTAAAATCGGTTTCATAGTAGGTAGTGAGATTTACAAGTAATTCTTCTAGGTTCCACTCTTCTTGAAAGTCGTTTCCACAATAAGTATTAACCAAATTGGTGACCGTGGTTGATATTGAATTTAATATTCGATCCTTAAGTACCATACCTTCCAAAATTTGATCCCTTAGGCCATAAATTACCTTCCTCTGGGCATCCAATACTTCGTCGTACTTTAGGGTTTCTTTTCTAATTTCTGCATTCCTGCCTTCAACCGCATTTTGAGCGGTTTCAATACCTCTGGATACAAGCTTAAACTGAATAGGCATATCATCTGGAATTCCTCTTTCTACCACCCAATCTACGGCGCTATTTGCAAAAATTCGAATTAGATCGTCTTCCATTGAAAGATAAAACTTGCTTTTCCCTGGATCTCCTTGTCTCCCCGAACGTCCTCTTAACTGATTGTCAATTCTTCTACTCTCATGTCTTTCGGTCCCGAGAACATAAAGACCACCGAGCTCCCGAACTTTATCGCCTTCTTTTTGACATTCAACCTTAAATTTATCGATAAGCTCCTGTAGCTTTTTTTCGTATTCAGGAGATTCAGGATCAATTTTTTCTTTGAGCATCTCTTTTTGGGCTAAACCTTCTGGGTTACCTCCCAACAAAATATCGACCCCTCGTCCTGCCATATTAGTTGCAACAGTTATCACATGTAGCCTTCCAGCTTGAGCAACTATTTCAGCTTCTCTAAAATGCTGTTTTGCGTTCAAAACTTCGTGAGGAATACCTTCTTTGGTTAATGCTTGTGAAAGCACCTCGGACCTATTCACCGATGCTGTTCCTACTAGTATGGGTTGACCTTTTTCATAGTGTTCTTTAATATCTTCAATTACAGCTTTGAATTTCATCAATTCGGTTTTATATATGACATCCGGATAGTCTTCTCTTATCGTCGGAAGGTTAGTTGGAATCGGAACAACAGCTAAACCGTATGTGGATGCAAACTCTGATGCTTCGGTTTCTGCTGTACCTGTCATTCCAGCTAGTTTCTCATAAAGTCTAAAATAGTTCTGTAACGTAACGGTTGCCCAGGTATGATTCTCTTCTTTTATTTTTACCCGCTCTTTGGCTTCCACGGCCTGATGAAGTCCTTCTGACCATCTTCTGCCTTCCAGAACACGACCCCTGAACTCGTCAACTATTTTGACCTCTCCTTTGTCTACAATATAGTCTTTATCCTTTTTGAAAAGTTCTTTTGCTCTGAGTGCCTGAGTTAGATGAAGTACCAAGTCTGTACTAATCTCATCGTACAAGTTTTTTATGTCCAGCAGTTTTTCCACCTTTTCAATTCCCTCTTCGGTGGGAATGACAGTCTTTTTTTCTTCATCCACTTCGTAATCTACGTCTCGTTGCAAAGACTTGACAATACTAGCAAACTGATAATATCTTTTAGATGAGTCCTGAGCCGGACCCGAAATAATAAGGGGCGTTCGGGCTTCATCGATCAATATGGAATCTACCTCATCAACTATCGCATAATTATGCCCCCGCTGAACCTTATGTTCGATAGTTTGAACCATATTGTCACGCAAATAATCAAATCCGAACTCGGAGTTTGTTCCATAAGTTATGTCACAGTTATACGCACCTTTTTTTACATCAAAATCAGTTATATCTGGAGATAAGATTCCAACGCTTAATCCCAACCATCTGTGGATCTGCCCCATCCATTCGGCATCCCTTGTTGCAAGATAGTCATTAACAGTAACTACATGAACACCTTTACCGCTAAGGGCATTTAAATATACTGGTAATGTAGAAACTAAAGTCTTACCTTCACCAGTTTTCATCTCGGCAATCCATCCGAAGTGCAAAGCCATACCGCCCATAAGCTGAACGTCATAGTGTCTTTGCCCAATGACCCTTTTAGAAGCTTCACGTACAGTTGCGAAAGCTTCAACTAGTATGTCATCTAAGGTCTCACCCTCAGAAAGCCTTTCTTTAAATTCTACGGTCTTATTCTTTAATTCCGCATCGGAGAGTGCTTCCCACTCTTCTTCCAAGTCGTTAATGTGAGGAACTACTTCTGCCAATCTCCTAACTTTACGACCCTCTCCAGAACGGAGGACTTTGGTCAATACCGACATCTGATCTATACCTTTATCTTTTATGCGTTAAAACAGTTAACATATACTACACTAGACTATTATACTTGACCAACCTACATGCGGACGTGGCGGAATTGGTAGACGCGCAGGGTTTAGGTCCCTGTGGTTGCAAAACCGTGTGGGTTCAAGTCCCACCGTCCGCACATTTATTGGTCACTTCAATTACTTTATAGTTTTCTCTAATATTCAATTTATGATCTTTATAGCTATAATGACTTAGCTTAGTAATAACTCAATTGTTCACTCAAAATAGCTAAATTGTCACTTGGATGAACAGAAATTGAAGATACTTTTTAATAACAGATCTAGCCAATAAATTACTCAGAAATTACGCACAGGATTCAACTTAATCTAAGGCACCAAACAGTTAACTGTATTGCAATAATCTTTGGTAGTTACAGTCTTATGTCTAACAGTAACTTGTCTCAAAAAAGCAACTTGTCTAAAAAAAAGCAACTTGTCTAAAAAAAGTAACTTGTCTCAAAATTGTATAAGCCTTAAGCTATAACAAAATTACATTCAATGTTTTTCAATATCAAGAAACATCAATTGATAAACCGCCAATTTTTGGATAGCTTAGAAACTACTCAACAACAGTCACATTAGCTAAAATATTAAACTTTAAACTAACTCAACAAATAATCCGTGAAACAATATTAGGTTAAAAAATTACTTAATATCTCTAAACTGAAACAGTTTCTTTTTCTTTTTCTTTATTGGTTTTAGTCCGACGTTCGTTTTCAACTATCGGAGCATCTGGATGATTAATATCCCACACTGGTCGATTTGATCTAATTGGAGGTAACTTAGTGAAGTTATGATGGGCAGGTGGAGAAGACGTGTACCATTCCAAAGTATTTCCGTCCCAAGGATTGTCTCCAGCTGGAACTGGATCTAATAGTGATATCACTACGTTAACTAAAAATAAAAACACCGCAATCGCAAGTATGGCGGAACCCAAAGTTGCAATCCTATTAGCGATGGTATAGTCCATTGACTGACTATAGGTTGCAATTCTCCTCGGCATCCCCTTGAGTCCCAACCAATACCATGGCAAGATCAGTGTCCAAGTCCCGACATACATGAACCAAAAGCATACCTTACCCAGCCTTTCGCGCAACATAACACCGAATGCCTTAGGAAACCAATAGAAAAACGCCCCAAAACCCCCAAACAAAGCAAACGCCAAGATCACGTTATGGAAATGAGCGACAACAAAATAGGTATCATGGGTGGCAAAATCAATCGGTGGTGACGCTAGTAGAATACCCGTTAACCCTCCTAATAGAAATATTGACAAAAAGCCAGTCATGAAAAGCATTGGCGTATCGAACTTAATCTTACCGCGCCACATAGTGCCAATCCAGTTGAAAAACTTAATGCCAGTTGGAATAGCTATTAAATAACTGACTCCCGAGAAATACGGTAATAGTACTGCCCCAGTTGTAAACATATGATGAGCCCAAACCCCAGTTGATAGACCTGCAATTGCGATCGTAGCAAAAACCATACCTTTGTAACCGAACAGTGGTTTTCTAGAAAATACTGGAATAATATCCGTCATAATACCGAAGAAAGGCAGTACCAAAATATACACCTCTGGATGACCCCAAAACCAAAACAGATGCTGCCATAACAAAGGCACTCCTCCGTGTGGGGCACTGAAAATAAAAGTACCAAAGTGCCTGTCACAGTAGAGCATAATCAGTGCCGCCGTTAATACGGGAAATGCAATAAGTATTAAAAG
>JAJYVQ010000106.1 GCA_021791915.1 Actinomycetes bacterium
GTATTCTCCACTAACTTGATAGGCAAAAATCGGTAGGTTGTACCTGTTTTTTAGTTTACTTATAATATCTAAGTTAAATATCGCAGGTTTGACCATAAGTATGTCAGCACCCTGCTTCATGTCTAATTCTGCTTCTATCACCGCTTCGTCAACTGATCTTCTAATATCTTGCTGATAGGTTTTTCGGTCTCCAGTTAAATTAACTTCAACGGCATCTCTGAATGGTCCGTATGCACCAGAGGCAAATTTGACTGCATAAGCTAATATACAACAGTCGCTAAATCCAGCTGAGTCCAAAGATTGCCTTATTTTAAGAACCTGATTGTCCATCATTCCCGACGGAGCTACCATATCGGCTCCCGCTTTCGCTAAAGATACGGCCATTTTGGAGTAGAGTTCTATGGTTAAATCATTATCGACTTCGTTCTTTTCATTTAATATCCCACAGTGCCCGTGAGTTAGAAATTCATCCAGACACAGATCCGGTATCACCACTATTGTATCTCCAAATTTATCTTTAATCTTGGATATTGAGACTTGCAGTATTCCTTCGCTATCAATGGCAAACTTTCCTTCGCTGTCTTTTCTTTCAGGAATACCGAAAATTGCAAACGAATTTATTCCAGCTTCTTTTGCCTCAGTAATTAATTGTATTGCAGAATGAATTGAATGTTGGAAGACGTTCGGCATCGATCTAATTTCAACTTTCTCAATAAGCCCCTCTTTAATAAAGATTGGTAATACCAAATTATTAGCATGAACGTAGGTGTCGCTTACAAGAGATCTAATCGATACGGTTTTTCTTAGCCGTCTCGGTCTAAATGAAGAATCTAATTCCATAATTCAACTTTACTTGAATTGAAATAAGTTAAAGTTTAAATAATGTTGCTTTCAAAAGTAACTATGTAGTTAGAAAAATTAATGTTTAAACTTGGGAATATCGGTAAAACGTGCTAACAAATTGTCATCCGTCATTAATAAAATTTAGAGGTCGGTTCAACCTGGACTTGGGACGTCGCATCGGCGGTCGTAAAAGATTTAATGGAAGAACGGGAAAGTTAATAATTACTTATGACATAATCAAGATCGAGATGAAGATACCATTTGGATTACGTTTGTATAAGAATGCGTTACTCCCGTTAGCTTGGCCGAAAGATCAAGTATGTTTTTTGTCAGCAAAAATATATTGAACTATGGAATAGGATTTAAAGTCTATTCAAATGATCGATTATTGATTCATTATTTTCAAAGATTTAGAACCAAGCGAGTCATCGAGGTTTTAAGTGAATTTGGATATAGACAATGCTAATAAACTGATATGGCTAATAAACTGTTAAGAACGTTTTGTTTTAAATATTCCAGTTGAACACTTTAGGCTATTTAAATATACTTTTTACAGTTTCAGGCGATAATCCTGTGAATAGTTGGAAACCAACTGGGGAAATTCAAGCTTGATTTGCAGTATGTCCAAGTTCTGGCATATCGAATCCCCTTAGTGGATATACCTATCCACCTGGTTGTTCATTTTTGTTTAGTGGGTCTAGTTCGTGTACAGATCAAACATTAAGCCAAGAAATTGATGGGGAGGTATATGCTCATTTTGTAGAGTCTCATGCTACGGATGAGAATTTTGCTTACTGTATAGTTCAGGCAACCTTGTTCCAATATTATGATTATCCTCCGAGTCAAATAGATGATCTGAATTCGTTTTCAGTCAATTTAGGGAGTGAAACAGCGTCTGAGATTATGCAGACAAATGCTCCTTTTTCTGTTCATGTTCACTGAAAATATCGATACTTATGCAATCAGCCATTCGGTTGATCAGCAAATATTTGAAGATTTGGTTGGCAAAGCTGCAGGTGCAGTGACTTTAGAGTTTGAAGGTGAAGATCTGGTAAGTAGCCTATTAGCTACAGCTGATAATAAATTGGGGTCGAAAGTAGAATCTGATTTGATTGGGGTAATGGCCAATTTTCTATTTCCTACTTTGCCATTTGTAAATATCTATAATGTAAGTTTTAACAAAAAATGTTAGACTGTCGAGGTATTGTCATTTGTCGAAAGTTCTGAGACATAGATAGGTCCAGTGATTGAATATAATAAGTTGTTAATGTCATTGCATAGGATATAAGGTCACACTTTCACACCTGGAGGAAGCGATATAATAGTTAATCTTCGCATGAGTTGGAATCCGAGTGGGAATATAACGCTTGGTGACTTTGGTGCTAAAGCACCAATCTGAAGAGTTGAGAGTTAGGATAAAATGGAGTTCGTCCGTCTAACATCGTCTCGTACTGGAGGATATCGGTAATTTGATTCCCAAAATGGCTATTTTGTAGCATCAAATCCAGATGTATAAAATTATCACTCTCAAAATTATTTATTCTTTTCCATAAGCATTAAACAGCATGAAATATGATATACTGATACTATGAATACACATACTCGTACGACAACTATTCGCATGCAGGAAACAACTGCTGAATCACTTGAGTTAGTTGCACGAACGGATAACCTATCAGTATCCGAAGCGGTTCGAGTTGCAATAAATGAATACATCGACGCTAGAAAGGCTGATCCAGATTTTCAAAAGCGTCTAACTGACTTGTTTGAGTCTGAACGTGATGTTTTTGAAAAACTTGCAACAATGTGACGACTCATTATCTTGACCTTGCCGATTTTTTGATTATTGCTGAAAAGGTGCTTGGAATTGAGGCAAAAGTTCTAGCTAATGGCGTTGGTATCGATCTTGCCGAGTCAGCTCTGTGTGCTCCAAGTGCATCATTTGCTGGAGTGGAGTTTTACGAAGGATTTCCCCACAAAGCAGCAATTCTTATTAAGCACCTGGTTAAAAACCATCCTCTTCCAGACGGAAATAAGAGAACAGCTTATGCGTGCTTCAGAGAATTTGTATTCCGCAATAACTATTGTTGGCAAACTGCCACGACTGATGATGTGGTTGCAATGATGGTTAGAGTTGCATCTGATGACACAACTATAGACGAGTTGGCTGAGTGGATATCAGCTCATCTAGATCCAAAATAATACCCTGTACGGTCTATCTAGACCGGTGGTTTAGTACGAGCCAGAGTAAGCACCTGTTCTTGATGGGCGTCAAAAGTCGTTGACCAAAGTGTCAAATAATATTAAGTATTATGTTGTTCAATTTACCTAATACTATGGTGAATTTTCGATTTTAACGTACAAGGTCATTACCGAATTTGACGTTTTGTCTTCAATTGAAATTGTTCTGATGTCGAACTAAGTTAGAGGATCTATTATGACTACAATTAACCTGTTACTATATCTTGATTGCCGAGCTAACATTACTTGTTAATAATCTGCCTGCCTTATCATCATTTCAACTTCTAGAAAAGAGTACCTCCTTCTTTATTTGTAAACGCTACAATTTGTTTTACACAATTTCATCTGGCATCTTTAGCTATAGTAAGCACATATTAATTTCAATATTTGAACCTTTAGTTTTGAGATTAGAGTCTTCAATTCTACCAACCGTTCAACCATAAAGGCGAATTGGATTGTCAATTACTGAGCTCCCTCTATTGCCGCTAATCGTGTCCATATCGTTTTGTCTATAGTATTTTTCAGCATCACTTGTGAGGTAGCTTAATCGACTACTTCATCAACAGCGTCCCTTTTGTCGTTGGCTAGCTCAACTTTTATTAAATGAGGCTTAAGGCACACTTTAACGGCAACTTTGTATTCAACCGCCTTATTGGTTTGATAAAAATAAATATGTTTCCTCAATGATATCCCGAGATATCCTTAGTATCTTTTTCGCCTTTTTCAACGTAAATTTTTTTGATTGTTTTGGGAATAAAAATCCATTTTAGGCTGTTTATAAATCTTTAGTTAAGAAGTTCAAGGTAATAAAGTTGAAAGAAAAGGAGGTAAAAATGTTAATTAGAAATGATTCAATTGCAGAATTGGACAAGGCAACTGACTTGTTATTTAGGCGTTTTACACCTCGGGCCGAGTGGCTCTCCTTGGATGCATATAAACACGGTGACGAGTATGTAGTAGTTATGGATGTACCAGGTGTTCCACCCGAAGAAATTGAAGTAGTCGTAGAAAACGACTCGCTAACTGTAAACGCTGAAAGGGACTTCAGACTCGATGACAGTGACTCACTCCAGATTTCGGAGAGACCCTACGGAAAGCTGAGCCGTCAGCTTTACTTAGGAGAATCGCTCGATGCTGAGGATATGGAAGCGTCTTATGAATACGGAGTGTTGACCATCAAAATTCCACTGGCCAAGAGTGCTAAACTTCGGCGAATACCCATTAGCCATAAAAATGAAAAAAAAGAGCTGATTGACACTAAGGCTTGAAAATTGTTAATTTAATGAGCTCACTGATCAGATCACCTATCGAGCTGGTGATCTGATCAGTGAGGTGTTTGGGTTTGCAATTGATGTTGTAGGTATTTATAGCTATGTTATTAGACCTTGAGTGTTTAATTCCATACACTTAACTTTTTTAGTTGGTAGTGGAATCTGGGCCACTATTGGAAAATTTTGTTTAAATCTTAGGACGTAATCAAGATAAAATAGTCTTTTATAACCTCTATAACCCCTATAGCAAATTGCTAAAATCACGATAATGTTAGATTTTAATAATTCTAGAGAACGGTATTAAAAAGTAATAATTGCCACGCAATTGTCATTTTTTTTAAAACCGAGGAACACTAAGGTATTTAATAGGTTGAATAGGTTGTAGTTGAAGTTAAAACCTGAGTCTATGGGCAAAAGCCTGTGGATTGAAAATTAGCAATGTATTAATTCGTTAGAGTAGTTTAGCAAATAAACCAGAAAAGGTTTTAGCTGCTTTTATCAAAAGCTCTCTTGATATCTTCAAAAATTATGGCATCTGCATCGACAATACTATATGCATAACCTTGTTCAGCCAAAAATCTCTGCCTTTTGGCGGCAAAACTCTGGTCTACAGTATCTCTTGCTACCACAGTATAAAAATGAGCCTGTCTTCCGTCTTTTTTTGGTCTTAATACTCTTCCGAGTCTTTGAGCTTCTTCCTGTCTGCTTCCAAAAGTTCCAGAAACTTGAATGGCAACAGATGCTTCCGGTAGGTCAATCGAGAAGTTGGCAACCTTAGATACTACTAATACTGGTATGTTTCCTTGCCTAAAATCTTCGTAGATCTGTTCTCTAACTTTGTTTGCAGTCTTGCCCGTAATCAACGGAGCATTTAAACGTTGGGCTATGTACTCTATTTGGTCGATAAACTGACCTATAACCAAAGTTAGTTCGCCGTCTTCTTTTGCTCTGTTACATATAGCTTCGACTACCTGGATTTTTGACTGTGCGGTAGATCCTGCACGATATCTTTCGTCTGGCTCAGATAGTGCATACTTCATTCTTTCTTCGTCTTTAAGTGTGACTCTTATTTCTGTGCACTGGGCAGGGGCGATCCAGCCTTGTGCTTCGATATCTCTCCAAGGAGCGTCGTATCTTTTGGGCCCGATGAGACTGAAAACATCACTTTCCTTGCCGTCTTCCCTGATTAAAGTGGCAGTTAAGCCCAGCCGCCTTCTACTTTGGATATCTGCTGCCATTCTAAATACTGGAGCTGGAAGAAGATGCACTTCATCGTATATTATTAGCCCCCAGCCTTCTTCGGAAATTTTGCTTAGATGTGTATACGAACCTTTAAGTCTTTTAATTAGGATCTGGTAAGTAGCTATGGTAACGGGTGCTATAAGTTTTTTCTCACCTGAGTACTCGCCTACGTCTTCTTCTTTTAAATTAGTGTGTTTTAATATTTCATGTTTCCACTGTCTCGCTGATACCGTATTTGTAACCAGTATAAGTGTTTTCATTGAGCTTTTGGCCATGCAGCTGAGCCCGACAAGTGTTTTGCCAGAACCACATGGCATTACTATAACTCCATTTCCAGAAGCATTAAATGAATCTGCGGCGTGCATTTGATACGGTCTTAGCTTAAAGTCTTCTTCGTCTTTTAGGCTAATTTCAAGTTTGTCCCCATTTGTATAGCCAGCCATATCTTCAGCGGGCCATCCAAGTTTAATTAAGGCTTGTTTTAACCTCCCTCTTTCTTGGGGGATGACAATTATTTTATAGTCATCAATTTTGTCCCCGAGCATTAGTTGAGTTGATTTAGAGTTAATCACTTCCGTCAATATTATGGGGTCGTCGGTGGCAAGAACTAATCCGTGGATCTCGTCAGTAATAAGTTTGAGCCTTCCGTATCTTTCCATCGTTTCTTTGATGTCGATTAAAATGGATTGCGGAATTGGATACTTCGACCAACGTACCAAAGTGTCAGTAACTTGTTCAGCCTTAAAACCTGCGGCACTTGCATTCCACAGTCCCAACGGCGTCACTTTATATGTATGAATGTGTTCAGGAGACTTTTCCAATTCAGCAAATGAGGAGATGTCAATTCTGCATTGATCAGATAGAGGGTTTGACACGTCCAAAAGCAGCGATTTATCAGATTGCACTATAAGCGGTTTTGAGCTTTCTTCAGTCGGTAAATTGCTTTCAGTCATAAAGCACCGCATCCTCCTCTTCTTCCGTTAAAAATCTTACCCATACTACTGAAGCTTGTTCTATGTTATAAATTTTGGTATCATCCAAGGAGATGAGGTTGCAAGTGTCCGAAGTCAGTTGAACTATTTTAGCGTTAAGTGTCAAATTTTTATTACCTTTTTCAAAACAAATTCTAACATTCCAGTCATTTACTATGGACAAGGTCAAATACCTTGTAATGTCGGATTCTTCACGTGCAATTGTTGCCGGTCTTGGAACCGACAAATCATCATCGAAATCATCATCATCGAAATCTTCATCATCGAAATCTTCAATTTCTTCATTAAGGATAATATCTATCATTTCCTTTAGTACCTCAGCGGGTATTTGAATATCTTGCATCTGATAGTCATCTTTTTTGGCTGCAACCGATATAGGCTCATTATTGTTAGTTTTGTCGCTATTAATATTTTTAATTAATATTTTTAATTCAGAATTCAGCTTTTCCGAAAATTGTCTAAGCGATGCTATATCGTATCGATCGTCAGCATCAACTGTGATGTACTCGAAATATCCTTTGGCGAAATTTGTATTTTTTTGTTCAGCTGAATCTAACTCTCCTTTTTCATTTAAATAAGCGGGCAGATAGTTGTTGGATATTAATGATGACATTATAATATTTGCGGGAGCTGTCGAAATAAATACATTTGGGGTAATTTCGCGGATATCAAGGGTTCTCAGTTGCTTTGCGTTGAGAATGTCCAATTTGATGTTCGGTTCATTTAGCACTATAACACTCTGTGCTCTCATCACCGTTATCTGGGTAAATTTACGCCATAAATCGTTGATCAGATATTCCAACGGCTGTGGAATGTCGACCCTGGAATTTGTTTTCAAAAATGTGAGTATGGAATCTGGAGTAAATCCTTCGGTAAAAGCTTTGTATATGCTATCTTGAGTGATTCTGTAAACAGTCGCAGTGCTTTTTGTCTCCTTACTTGCGATGGATTCTAAGGTCTGTTTTACAATAGTGTCAAGAGTACCGTCAACTACAATACTTAAATCAGCTTGAACAATAAAGTCATCTGTTGTTTTGGGAAGGTGTTTTTTGAATGAAGATTCTGCTTGTGCAAAATCAAGGGAACTTATCGGTATCGCATATTCAAGTAGAGTTGTGCCATACAATACTCCCAATTTTTGCAAATCATAAATATATTCATCCAGGAGTTCTATTTGACGACTATAGTCTAATGCATTAAAAATACCTGAATAAAAATTCAATAGTTGGAGAATATCTTCTCGTGAATAGTACCTATTAGAAGGACCTGCAGCAAGGCTGGATATTAAGCTTAGCTTTATAGTTGCAAGTTGCCTATTTCCGTTATAATCGGTACAGGGAAGGTATTTAATTTTGTTTTTTGTTGAAGTTAAATATCGGCTATAAGTATTACTTCTAACAAAGTATGACTTGACC
>JAJYVQ010000107.1 GCA_021791915.1 Actinomycetes bacterium
CAAAGGAGTAGTTTTGGGATACCTACCAAGTGTTCAAAAGTTGATTGATGAAATATCAAAGTTTCCTGGAATTGGACCGAAATCAGCTCAGCGAATCGCATATTTTATTTTAAAATCAGACGAAAATTTTGTTCGAGAGTTGACAGAATCACTCCTTGATGTTAAAAGACGAGTGAGATTTTGTAAAAACTGTTTTGATCTTGCAGAAGATGAGCTCTGTAGAATCTGTAATGACTTAAGACGTCAGTCGTCGGTATTATGTGTAGTAGAAGAACCCAAAGATGTTATTGCGATTGAAAAAACCAACGAATTTCACGGAAGATATCACGTGTTGGGAGGAGTTTTATCACCTTTAGATGCAATTGGTCCAGAAGATCTGCACTTTAGAGAGCTTCTGGTTCGAATTCAAAACGAAGGAATAGATGAGGTAGTAGTCTGTACTAATCCAAATTTGGAAGGTGAAACTACTGCACTATATATAAATAAGTTGCTGACTCCCCTAGGAGTAAAGGTATCACGGCTTGCGTCGGGACTTCCAGTCGGAGCGGATTTAGACTACGCCGATGAGCAGACCTTAAGCAGGGCATTTTCAGGTCGGACATTAATGTAGTAATGTTATTTAGCCTGATTAACTTGTAATGGTCGATATACTTCCTTTTATACCACGCTAATATCAAAGCTAAATCAGCACAACCTACTTGATAAGTTTAGGAATACAACCTAGAAGAACTTAGGTAACTTAATGAAATCAGACTCTAAGTATCAGAGCATCGCCTTGTCCGCCACCTCCACAAAGTGCAGCTGCGCCTAATCCTCCACCTCTTCTTTTAAGTTCCAAAGCTAAAGTTAATGCAAGCCTTGTTCCAGACATACCTACGGGATGTCCTAGAGCTATTGCTCCTCCGTTTACGTTAACTTTTTCTATGTCAATGTTTAAATCATCCATTGAAGCTGCAGCTACGGCCGCAAAAGCTTCGTTAATTTCAAACAGAGTAATCGAATTTATATTAAAGTCAGTTTTTGAAAGTGCATCTTTTATTGCTCTGGACGGCTGCGTTAAAAGAGAAGGGTCTGGACCTGCAATTTGACCGTAACTTACAATCGTTCCCAACGGTTCAACTCCCCTTTGTTTTGCTGTTTCTTCTGACATCAAAATAACGGCACTTCCGCCGTCGGAAATTTGACTTGCATTTCCAGCGGTAATGGTGCCGTCAGACTCAAAGGCGGGCCTCAACTTCGAAAGAGATTCGATTGTGGTATCAGCCCTTACTCCTTCATCGGTATCAACTGAAACTGGATCTCCTTTTTTCTGCTTAATTTCAACAGGCACAATTTCTTCTTTAAATACGCCAGAATTAATGGCTTTTGCTGCTCTTTCGTGGCTAATGGCGGCTATTTCATCTTGTCTTTGGCGTGATATCTCTTTTGCTCGGGAGTATCTTTCGGTCCCAAGTCCCATAGCTATTTGATCGAACGCACAGAACAGTCCATCATACATCATCGAGTCGATTAATTTTCCATCACCTGCTCTGTAGCCAGATCTGGCTTGATTTAACAAATATGGAGCATTTGTCATCGACTCCATCCCCCCGGCGACCACTATTTTTGCTTCCCCGCTTTTAATCATTTGTGCGGCGAGATAAATTGAGTTAAGTCCAGACAGACATACTTTATTTATTGTCGTTGCTGGGACGCTCATAGGAATTCCAGCTTTTACAGCAGCTTGTCTTGCCGTAATCTGTCCCTGCCCAGCCTGTATTACATGACCCATGAATACATAATCCACTTCATCGGTAGCAACTCCAGAACGAACTAGTGCCTCTTTAATTGCAGCCGCTCCAAGATCCATTGCGCTCATGGAATTAAAAGCTCCCGACAGTTTTCCTATGGGTGTTCTGGCTCCGCCTACTATAACTACTTCCGACATATTAGGTCTCCTTGACTTGGTTAAAGTTATTTTAACTTAAAGCATAACAAACTAAAGTCGCAAATCAACAGAATATTTCAAATTTCTATCGGATTGACCCTAAATTATTTACTTATTTACAAAATTCTGAAACGGATATTTGACCTTTCCAGTTTCATTATCATTTTATATGTAAATAGTTTATTGCAAAGTCAATTTTTGCGCAATATATTTGTAATACTTGGTATTTCTTATTTTAACCCAAATTTTGTCAATATGTTTTTGGTTTAGTTATCTACTGTAAAGTACTATATTTTAAGTAGAATCGATAGAAAAACTTAATTTTGATAGAATCGAAAATCCAATTAAATTTTTAAAGTTGGTTGATATCTTTATCGGATTCAAATTTTACTAATTATCACAACGGTCTGTTCAGTAAGCTGAAACTACATTTGCCTTCGTTGATTGGATAAAGTAATTCGAAGTTAATATCTTATTATATAGTTGTACAGGATAACTTTCAACGCAGTAGTAAGCAGAAATTAAGCTTATATTCTCCACTAGACAAGTCGGTCAAATAATAAAGTTTTCGCACACCTAGGTTAAGTGGACTTTTGAGAAGATTTATACAAGTTTCAAACCTAAGTGAAAAATCCCTATGTGAATTGAAACTAATCTTATATGTATGCAAAAATTTCTAGAAGCCATAAATAACAATGCATCTGCGGAAGAAATTGAGTCAATTCCAATCCCTGAATCATATCGGGCGGCAGTTGTTTTAGCTGAAGAACAGACGATGTTTGAAGCGATGGAATCCTCAGATAAAGATCCCAGAAAGTCACTTCATATTCAGGAAGTCGCCACTCCAGAGTTGGCACCCGACGAAGCTTATATTGCCGTTATGGCAAGTGCAATTAACTTTAATACAGTGTGGACTTCGATATTTGAACCGCTACCTACATTTAATTTCTTAAAGAGGCTCGGAAAAGAGAGCATCTGGGGCAAAAGACACGATTTGCCGTATCATATCGTTGGCTCGGACGCTTCAGGAGTTGTCATAAAGGTAGGTTCTGCGGTTAGAAACTGGAAACCTGGTGACAGGGTTGTGATTCACTGTAACTATGTGGACGATCAAGATCACTCGGCTCATAACGATTCAATGTTGGCTGCGAACCAAAGAATTTGGGGTTTCGAAACAAACTTTGGAGGGTTGGCGGATTTGGCGTTGGTTAAGGCAAATCAGCTTATGCCTAAACCCAAACATCTAAGTTGGGAAGAATCTGCAGTTAATGCACTTTGTAATTCAACTTCTTATCGCATGCTCGTTTCAAAGAACGGAGCAGACATGAAACAGGGAGACATAGTGTTTATATGGGGTGCTACTGGTGGTATCGGCGGTTATGCAGTGCAGTATGTTCTAAACGGTGGAGGAGTTCCAGTTGGAGTAGTATCATCTAAAGAAAAAGCTGAACTATTAAACGATATGGGGTGCACAAATGTAATTAACAGGAAAGAAAAGAATTATCAGTTCTTCAAAGACGAAAATACTCCTGACGAGTCGGAGTGGAGAAGATTGGGTAAAGACGTTAGAGATCTAGTCGGGGAAGATCCAGATATAGTGTTTGAACATCCGGGTCGTCAGACAATGGGAGCATCGGTATTTATAGCAAAACGGGGTGGACTGATTATGACTTGTGCAGCAACTTCGGGCTATATGATCGAGTATGATAATCGTCACTTGTGGATGAAGCTTAAAGCAATTAAATCCTCACATTTTGCAAACTATCAGGAAGCTTGGGATGCAAACAAACTAATTTGCAGAGGGGCAATTCAACCGATTCTTTCTGCAGTACACACCTTAGATAATGTCGGCGAGGCTGCATGGCAGGTACATAAAAACTTGCATGAAGGTAAAATTGGCGTACTTTGTTTGGCAGACAGTGAAAATATGGGGATCGAAGACATGGAATTTAGACAATCAGTTGGGGAAGAAAAAATTACCATGTTTAGACGGCATAACGCTTAAGTTTATGGAGTTCTCGTTTTGTTTCGCAAAATTCAAAAGTTAGTTTAAACAGCGTTAAAACTGAGATAGAAAAATTATTGGACTTTAAGTAAATTAAAAAAAAAGAAATTTGAACTTATGGATAATGTTACAACTGAAAACTTATTAAAAGAAATTGATCATGTTGCAATTGCGGTAAAAGATATAGACCAGGCGGTTAAATACTATGATGAATTGTTTAATGCAAAGGTCGTTCATCGTGAGAGAGTTGAATCAGACGGCGTTGAAGAGGCACTCATTAAAGTTGCCGAATCTTATATACAGTTATTAACTCCGATTTCCGAGACTTCACCAGTTGCCAAATATTTGGAAAAAAAAGGAGAAGGATTACACCATGTTGGATACAGGGTTAATGATTGCAAGCTCGTACTGGATAAACTAAAAGAAGCTGGTTATAAGGTAATAGATGAACATCCTCGTTTTGGTTCAAGAAATACCACGGTAGCTTTCGTTCATCCAAAAACTGCGTTTGGAACTTTAATTGAGTTGGTCCAGGAATAATAATTTGAAACGGTAATAAAGTGTGAAACTAAGGCTGTGAATTTATTATTTTGGATAGCTATAAATATAATCTCAAATAAACCTCAAGTAGAAATTTATGTAACATTTTAACTAGCATTTGATTATTGTATTTGTTATCTAGTTAAATATTAAAAAAGGAAAAAATATGTTGGATCAAAAGATAAAAGACTTGATATCGGGAGGAAAGAATTTTGCCTGTATCAGTACTGTAGACGGAAAGAACATACCGCACTCTACCATTGTTTGGATCGGTTATGAAGGTGATTTTTTAGTTTACAATACTGAAGTTCATAGAAAGCAGTTTAAAAACATTAAGAATAACCCTAACATTTCTGTTGCGATTTGGGATTCAGCGAACCCTTACAGATACGCCGAAGTCGTAGGAAACGTATCAAAAACAGAAACTGGAGAAGTTGCCAGAAAACACATAGATGAGCTTTCTAACCACTATACAGGAGCAAATTACGGAATGGAAATAGCTTCTGAAAGAGTTAAAGTTTATGTAAACGTTGTAAGACAGCGTATCCAGGGTTAAACGACCAGCTATTTTCTAGAAGATTTTAAAAGAGACGTAACAGTTATGGCAGAACACAGCATACAAGAAAAAATACAGGACTTGCACAATAAAAAAGAAGAAGCTTTACATGCTGGATCTAAGAGAGCTGTAGACAGACAACATTCGCAGGGCAAAATGACTGCTCGGGAAAGAATTGACTATCTACTTGACGAAGGTTCGTTCCAGGAACTTGATATGTTGGCAAGACATCGAGCCCACGGGATGGGGATTGAAAAAACTAGACCATATACAGATGGTGTTATCACTGGATTCGGGACGATAGATGGCAGAAAAGTTTGTGTATTCAGTCAGGACTTTACAGTATTCGGAGGTGCACTCGGAGAAGTATTCGCAGAAAAGATTCATAAGATAATGGACTTGGCAGGTTCAATGGGGGTTCCGATGATTGGTCTTAACGACGGTGCTGGAGCCAGGATTCAAGAAGGTGTAGTTTCTCTGGCATCTTATGGAAAGATATTTCACCGTAATGTTAAAAGTTCTGGAGTTATTCCTCAAATTAGTGTAATTTTAGGTCCGTGTGCTGGAGGGGCAGTATATTCGCCAGCTATGACCGATTTTATTTTTATGGTTCATGAGACTTCCCATATGTTTATTACTGGACCAGATGTCGTAAAAACGGTAACCGGAGAAGAAGTTACCTTAGAAGAATTAGGTGGTGCGATGTCTCATGCCACCAAATCTGGAGTAGCGACTTTTGTAAGTGCTGATGAAAAATCCTGTTTAGATGAAGTTAAATACCTTCTGTCCTTTTTACCATCCAATAACTTAGAAGAATCTCCTTTAGTTGATATTGAAGACGATCCAGAAAGGCTTTGTCCCGAGTTAATCGACGTAATTCCGAACTCGGCGAACATCCCGTACGATATGAGGAAAGTAGTCAGCTCGGTTTTGGATGGTGGCGAACTTTTGGAATACTTTCCCAATTGGGGTACGAATTTAATTTGTGGTTTTGGTAGGTTAAACGGTAGAGCAGTTGGAATAGTCGGGAATCAGCCTCAGGTGTTGGCGGGAGTATTAAATATAGAGGCATCTGAAAAAGGCGCCAGATTTGTTAGAACATGTGACTCTTTTAACATTCCTTTGATTACTTTTGTGGACGTACCGGGTTTTATGCCAGGAACGGATCAGGAATACGGAGGTATTATTCGTCATGGTGCGAAACTTCTTTACTCCTATTGTGAAGCGACTGTCCCCCGAATTCAAATCATAACTAGGAAAGCTTACGGGGGAGCTTATGTTGTTATGGACTCAAAATCTATAGGTTCAGATTTGGCTTATGCTTGGCCAAGTGCGGAATTAGCTGTTATGGGTCCTCAAGGAGCAGTAGAAATAGTTCACAAACGAGAACTTTCTGATGCTGCTGATTCAAGTGAGCTGAGGGCAAAATTAGTGGAAGAGTATACAGAAAAGTTTTCAAACCCTTATTTAGCTGCAGAACGTGGTTTCATCGACGATGTTATCGATCCACAAGATACTAGGAAGATACTGATCAAAAGTTTGGAGATGATTTCGACCAAAAGAGAAGAGCTACCTAGGAGAAAACACGGCAATATGCCACTGTAATTATGAATGGGCCGTCGTTAAAGATAGAAGTTAATAAGTACGATCCACAGGATGCCGATGACCTTGAATCAGTGGCAGCTATAGTGGCGGCTACTTCAGTTTTTCTTTTAGAATCAAGTTATAAAAATACGAAAATAGAACAGCCAAAAAAATCAGTTTGGAAGTACTCTAGCTATTGGTGGGCTAAGCCGATTCCCAGTGTCAGAGCCAGGCCAAACTAAAGTTTAGGTTAAATGCCGGAAATATTTGGGGTTGAGGTTACAACCGTTGCCGATGACGAAATTGTCTTGCACTATGTTGAAGATGGCAAATCTTTAATTAAGAGTTTCAAGGGACTTAAACCAGACAGCGAAGTTGAAATTGGTAACCTTAAGATCAAAACTTTGCAAAGGCCGAGTGGTGAGCTTTTATGCAAGTTTGCTACAGTAAATGATATTCATATTGGGGAAAAGACTGCTGGATTAGTCGAAGGTTTTAGTGATCTTGAAGGGTTAAGTTCGGATCCCGATAAGATACCTTATCCTATTATGATGTCGGTTCAGGCGGTAAAAGAGATATCTCAAATTAACCCTGAAGTGGTGCTGGCAAAAGGTGATTTGACGTCGGAAGCTTCGGATGAAGAGTTTGAGAAATTTCTTAATATTTATGGCGAAACCTTTAAAGATAAACTTTATTACGTGAGAGGTAATCACGATGCGAAGCTATCTTCTAATATAAGTACAAAAGATCTACAAGTAATTGACTTGCCCGGAGTTAAGCTTGTGATGATTGATACATCAATAGAAGATCAGTATAATGGTCAGGTTACTGACGACCAGATCGAGAGTTTGGATCAAATAGCACACGACTATCAGGGAAATATATTGGTTTTTGGGCACCACCAAATATGGAATCCAGAAAGCAGAGTTAGACCTGAGACTTATTTTGGTGTAAAACCCGACGATTCCGAACGGTTTGTCGAATTAATGGCAAAACACAATAATCTTAAGGGGTATTTTGCCGGGCATACCCATCGAAACAGGGTAAGGAGATTTAAAACAAGTGGCGACAAGCCGTATGCTGAAATTGCAGCGGTAAAAGATTTTCCCGGTAGCTGGGCCGAGTACAGAGTATATGAAACAGGGGTATTGCAGATTCATCGCAGATTATCTTCGGATGAATGTTTAAACTGGAGTGATAAGTGTAGAAGCTTGTACGGAGGAAGATATGCACAATATTCTTTCGGAGAAATTGAAGACAGGTGTTTAGTTTTAGATTAAACAGATGAGTGTAAATTAATTGTACTGTCGTCTCGTTATATTGATTTTTAACATTCTAGACTACTAATTATTAGAATGACTAATTAT
>JAJYVQ010000108.1 GCA_021791915.1 Actinomycetes bacterium
TAGAAGCAGAGTTAGACATGAAGCAGGGTGCTGACATACTTATGGTCAAACCTGCGATATTTAACTTAGATATTATAAGTAAACTAAAAAACAGGTACAACCTACCGATTTTTGCCTATCAAGTTAGTGGAGAATACTCAATGATAAGAACTTGCTCTGATTCAGGATACATAAACTATATCGACATCATGCTTGAGTCTTTAAATTCAATATTTCGTTCTGGAGCAACTGCTGTACTGACTTATGGAGCTCTAGACGTAGCAAAAAGTTTGAATCAATAGCAATTTATTACTCAGCTACACATTGCCACGCTAAGAAATATTAAACAAAACTACTTTAAGAAAGTTAATTTATGAAAAAAATACTGTTCGTGATCGGTTCAACCAGACCGATCAGACTTGGAAAACAGCTAGCAGGAGAACTTTCTAATATTAGCCCCAAAAATTCGGATATAAAAATCGAAATTGTCGATTTAAAAGAGGTTGATTTACCATTTTTAAACGAACCTAAAATGCCGTCGCTACAGTTATACGAACACGCTCACAGCAAAAACTGGGCAAAACTAATAAATGATGCCGACGGTTATATTTTCTTAACTCCTCAATACAACGGTGGTTACCCCGCCCCTCTTAAAAATGCCGTGGATTACTGTTATCACGAATGGAAAAATAAACCGGCAGCTATTATAAGCTATGGGTCCAGAGGAGGTTTTCGGGCCTCAAAGCAGCTAAGAGAGGTATTAACTTATATTGGACTTGATGTCTGTCAAACAGATATCCAAATAATTACTACCGACGACTTAAAAGACAACGACGGACTTCTAACCAATCCAACTCAAATTGTCGAAGGCTATCTGATTCAACTAAACAAAGTGCTTAACGAACTTTTAAGCAAATTGACTTAGCCGATATAAGCTATATAATATGAGCGATTCTAAATTTTCAAACGAAGCATGGTTTCAGCGTGCAAAAAAGTCTTTACCTGGAGGTGTGTCGTCTCCGGTTCGTTCGTTTAACGCAGTCGGAGGAATACCTTTTACAGCAGTTAAAGGTTACGGAGCTTTTATTGAGGATGTAGAAAATAACAAGTATTTAGATTTTGTTCAATCCTACGGAGCTTCCATCCTAGGGCATGCACACCCTAAAGTAGTTGAAGCAATAAAATCCGCAACTGACAATGGGACAACCTTTGGTGCGACTACTCCCAATGAAATTGAGCTAGCCGAAAAAATTAAAGATAGAGTAGCTGGGGTAGAACTTCTAAGATTCGTAAGTTCTGGTACAGAAGCAACTATGTCTGCCATTCGAACAGCCAGAGGTGCTACTAATCGTGAAAAGATAGTAATTTTTTCGGGTTGCTATCACGGGCATTCTGATTTCCTACTAGCTGCAGGTGGGTCTGGATTAGCGTCCTTGGTAATACCATCCACTAACGGAGTTCCAAAATCATACGTTGAGCATACTGTAGTTACAACATATAACGAACTTCCAATTATCGACTCCGATGTTGCTGCTGTTATAGTTGAACCAATTGCGGCAAATATGGGTTTAGTGGAACCCGAGAAAAATTTCCTGTCCGAGCTAAGAAAAATCTGCGATTCAGCCGGAGCACTTTTAATTTTTGACGAAGTTATAACTGGTTTTAGGGTCGCAAAAGGCGGTGCAAGCGAGTTATTTAACGTAAGGCCTGATCTTTGGTGTTTCGGCAAAATTATCGGAGGTGGACTTCCACTTGCAGCATTCGGTGGACGGAGGGACATAATGGAAGAATTAGCTCCGGTCGGCAAGGTCTATCAGGCAGGAACACTTTCAGGAAATCCCGTAGCAGCCGCAGCTGGATGTGCTGTATTGGATCTTTTAGAAGACGACTCATACAAGATCTTAAAGTCAAAAGTAACGACATTGGCTACTGGTTTAAGAGAAGTAATTGGGCAGCGTGGAATTGCAGTATCGGTTCCACAAGTTGAAACCTTACTCGGAGTGTTCTTCGGTCCAAATCAAGTTAAAAACTTCGAATCTGCCAAAGAGTCAGCCAACACCGGTAAATATAAGCAGTTTTTTCACGAAATGCTCAACGAAAACGTTTCTTTGGCTCCTGGTCCGTATGAAGTAATGTTTACTTCTCTGGCCCATACCGACCCAGACATTACAAAAACTGTGGAAGCAGCCGATGCCGCCGCATTTAAGATGTCAAAGACTGAATTTTTAAGCTATTAGGACTATCCACTAGTGTTTGTGGCAGATTCGGTTTAAAAACCCTTGCCGCATATTCGGCAGCCGACAAAGCATACTCCACAAAACCTTTGTCCTCTTCTCTCACCAGATTTGCCATAACTCTTAATACCCACTCCATTATTGTTTTAGATCTCATGCCATTTGAAATTAAAAATTTCAGCAACTTTGGTCTTGAAATAGCTTCGACAAAAATAGATGCCACCCTGTAATAGTCTCTGTAGTTGTCCTCCAAAATCATGTTATATTTTCTTAGGATTGAGTTGAACTGTTCTGTACTTACTTCGTCATATAACCTTAAGGCTTCGTCTATAACAGTCGATGCTAGACGACCTGTTTCATATGCATAAGCAATACCTTCACCGTTAAAAGGATTAATAGAACCTCCTGCATCTCCAACAATCATCCATCCTTTACCCACCCGAGGACCAACCGTAAGCCCCATCGGCAATTTTCCTCCCGTTGGTTCTGCGATTGCGCTATCGGTAGTCAACTTCCATCGACCAGAAATTTGAGCAACAAATGCATCCATTAGTTTAGAGGTGTTGTATCCTTTCCATCTGTTGGAAGTGTTTAATAGTCCAGCTCCGACATTGACTCTGCCATCTCCTAACGGAAATATCCAGCCATAACCAGGCATTACCGAACCCTCTTCATCTCGTATGTCCAAATGTGATTCAATAAATGGATCGTCATGTTTTGGAGAATAAAAATACCCCCTGATCGCAAGACCTAATGGATAGCTACGATCTCGCGAAATTCCTATAGATCTGCCTATCCTAGAATTTGCACCGTCGGCTATTACCACAACTTTCGAATACAGCTGATATCGGTTCCCATCTGGACCTAAAACGTTTACTCCAATGACTTTGTCAGAGTTTTCTTCAAATATTAAAGACTCAGCTTGGGACTTTTGTCTCAGTAAAGCACCGTACTTAACTGCCTGGCTAGCAACCATGTAATCCAAATCGTACCTTGTAACACAGTAACCGTAAGTTTGCAGGTCGTCAGCTTTTGGCCACTTAAGTTCAAGCTCTCTGTTAAATGCAACTGCCCTTAGGCCTTCGTATCGGTGATAAGAACCCAAGTCAGTTCCCAGCCCCATATCTTCTAGCTGTTTTACAGATCTGGGCGTTAGACCGTCACCACAGGTCTTCTCTCTAGGAAACTGCTTTTTTTCTAAGACTACTGTATCCCAACCACTTTTAGCCAGCCAATATCCGCAGGAACTTCCAGAAGGACCGCCGCCGATTACGATAACGTCATGAGTTGAATTTTCAAGATCTAAACGATTTGCCATGTGTATAAATTCAAGAGGCTCGTTAATTAAGTTTAGTATGATCTTACATCGGCAAGTTTAACTTTTTTTGAAGCTTAAATAGGATACTTTATTTAGCTATTTTCAACTTTGAACGTTTACAACAGAATTTAATAAAATATCCCTTTATGTAGCTGAACACAAGACCTTATTGAAAAAAACTGTTAGAAATCATCTAACGTTGTAAACAAAAGATTGACATATTTGTTGTTCCCACATAAAAATACAGTACCTATAAAGTTGGTTCGGTTCGGTTTTTTCGTAGACTCAATTTACTTATTTTAGTCATTTTTGTGATGAGTTTCTAAATTCTTGTAATGATGTTCTGAAATATAATTTGTGTTCCAGTTATGTAACTTGAATTCCAGTTATTACAATTATTAGATCTTCATCAACTGGTATTTATTTTTGAAATAATGAGTTTAGGTTTTAAGCTACATCACCTTCTTCAAGTAATCGGTAGTAGTTATTTTCATACTCTACTGGTGAAATATAACCAAGTCTTTCTTGGATACGATTATGATTCCACCAGTATGAATATTCCAGTAGACATATGTAGCTGTTTTGGCTTCTAAGTCTGTTTTGTTTATGTAGGTGTTATTCAAATATTTGTTGTAAATTAATTCTCCTTTGTAGAAACTATTAACGGATTCTTAAAAGAGCGTTGTCAAAAGAATCCCCTGTTGAACCAACGCTTTGAATTATTAGTGCATCAGCTAACTTCTTTCTATAATCGTTTGAAAAATACTGTGATCTTCTATCTTAAGTGATGTATAAGCTTTTTACTCCTGAGTTTTTCCCAGAGTCTATTTTCTGGCAAATAGCCATGTCAAATGCATCTGTTATTAATTTCGTATCTATTTTGAGTTGATACCATCCATCTGAACAATTCTATTTGCATAAACATCAATTATAAAAGCTCGATAGCAGTATCCAGATTTGGTTCTGACATAAGTTATGTCACTTGTTAAATAATTCATTTGGACTTTTAGCAACAACATTGCCTATTTACTAGGTCTTTTGAGGTATTTATCTTGTGGGTTCTGCTCTAAGGTTATTTTCTTTTTTGATTTCATTAAACCTTGAATTTTAAGTTCTGCCATAAGCCTTTTCACCCTATATCTACCAACTAGAATATTTTCATTTTTGAGTTGTTTGTGAATCTTTCTTGAACCATAAACACAGTAATTTTCCTTAGAAAACTCTTAAGGTTTCCTTTTTTAATTTTTCATCTTCAAGTTTCTTACGGTTAAGAAGTTTAAAGTGCAGAGCAGTAAGTAGAAGGAGCAACTCCAAGAACTTTAAGAATTGGCATAACTCCCCATTTATGTTTGTAAAGTTCAACAAATTCAATTACTAGATTCGAGGGTCGAGCTCCCTCGCGAAAAAAGTTGCTGCCGTTTTGAGTATTTCATTATCTCTTTTGAGCTCAGCATTAACTTTCTCTAATTCCTTAATTTTGTCGGCTGTTTCTTTCTGTGAAAGTGAATTAATTGTCGAATCTTTTGCGTCGGCTTTTAAAACCCAATCTCTTAATGTCACATCACTGATACCTAATTCTTTAGCAATTCTGGGTCGAACGCCATGTGAACTAGTAGCAGTCTTAATTGCTTGTCTATACATATCTACAGCTCTCTGGCGAAAATCATCGCTATAGCGTAGAGCTGGATTGATCTTCTTTTTATTTTCAGTCATAATATTATTCTCCCATATTTTCTTAGGTTTGGGAGTCTACGAGAAAATCAGACCACCTCATAGTGATTTTCTACCAAGGTCATTAATCTTAGATGACTAGATAATATTTTAATTAAATTGGCTTCTGGTTTTGTTTCGTAGACACAATAATGGGTTTGTGTTAAACTTAAATTCGCAACATACACCCTGAAGTTGGTGTTGCGTTTAGTTATTATAAAGTTTTTTCTTTATTTTAATACTTTCGTATTTACTAGTAAATTTAATAATTAATTGCAAAGGCCGTTCAATGTTATTAACAGCTAATATCCCTAAATCTATAAATCTGTCTATTAAGCAGCTAATTGTCAGAATAGTTTTTGCACTAGTTCTGATTTTGTTAGCTATTCCTGGTCTAAATATTAAACAAGCACGAGCTGACAATCTCGTTATTCCTATTAGTAATAGTCCTATATCTGTGGCTGTTAATCCAAATACAAGCAATATTTATGTAGCTAATGCCAACACAGACAATGTATATGTAATTTCCGAACTGTTTTATTCAATCACTGCTACTATTGCTGTTGGTACTAATCCTTCTTCTGTGGCTATTGATAGTAATACAAACACCATTTATGTAGCCAATGAATCTTCCAACAATGTATCTGTTATAAATGGAGCTACAAATACTATCACCGCGACTATTGCTGTTGGTACTAATCCGTCTTCTGTGACTGTTAATTCAAATACAAACACTATTTATGTATCAAATTCTGGGTCTAACAACGTCTCTGTTATAAATGGAGCTACAAATACAGTCACGACAACAATCTCAGCTGGTACTAATCCTTCTTCTGTGGCTGTTGACACGAATACAAATACTATTTACGTGGCAAATGAATCTTCCAACAACGTCTCTGTTATAAATGGAGCTACAAATACAGTCACGACTACCACTGCTGTTGGTACTAATCCATATTCTGTGGCGGTTGATTCGAATACAAATGCTATTTACGTGGCAAATGAATCTTCCAACAATGTATCTGTTATAAGTGGAGCTACAAATACAGTCACTACTACCACTGCTGTTGGTACTAATCCATATTCTGTGGCGGTTGATTCGAATACAAATACTATTTACGTGGCAAATGAATCTTCCAACAATGTATCTGTTATAGATGGAGCTACAAATATAGTAACGACTACCATCGCTGTAGGACCTAATCCTATATCCGTTGCGGTTGATTCAAGTGCAAACAATATTTATGTGGCAAATTTTAATTCAAACAATATATCTGTAATAGACGGAAGCACGAATACAATCGCGAATACATTCACGCTTAATACAACTCCATATTCTGTTGCAGTTAATCCAGATACAAATACTATTTATATTGCAAATTATGGTTCAAATAACGTATCAGTTATAAATGGAACTACCAATACAATTACTGCAACCATTGCTGTTGGTACTAATCCCGATTCTGTTGCAGTTAATCCACTTACAAATACCATTTATGTCGCAAATGTTACTTCAAACAACGTATCTGTAATAAATGGAGCTACAAATACAATTACTGCAACCATTGCTGTCGGTAGTGGACCTCAATCTGTAGCAGTTAATCAGAATGCAAATACCATTTATGTCGCAAATTATGGTTCAAACAACGTGTCTGTAATAGATGGAACTACAAATACAATTACTGCAACCATTGCTGTCGGTAGTGGACCTCAATCTGTAGCAGTTAATCAGAATGCAAACACCATTTATGTCGCAAATTATGGTTCAAACAATGTTTCGGTAGTAGATGGCATTACGAATACAATCACCTCAACCATTGCTGTTGGTACTAATCCTACATCTGTTGCAGTAGATTTAAATACAAACACCGTTTACATCGCAAATTCCAATTCTAACAATGTATCTGTAATAAATGGATCCACAAATACAGTAACGACAACCATTGCTATTGGTACTGGTCCATATTCTGTGGCTGTTAATTCAACTACAAATGCTATTTACGTGGCAGGTTTTACCGGAGACAGCTTATCTGTAATAAATGGATCCACAAATACAATCACGACAAATATCACGGTCGGTAATAATCCTGTTTCTGTAGCGATTGATCCGAATACAAATACTGTTTATGTCGCAAATGACGGTTCAAACAATATATCTGTAATAAATGGATCTACAAATACAGTCACTTCAACCATTATTGTCGGTAGTTATCCTCGATCTGTTGCGGTTAATCCAAATACAAACACCATGTATGTTGCAAATCAGGGTTCAAACAACATATCTGTAATAGATGGATCTACAAATACAGTCACGACGACCGTCACAGTTGGTACTACTCCTACATCTGTGGCTGTTGATCCGAATACAAATACAATTTACGTCGCAAATTATAATTCAAACAACATATCTGTAATAGATGGATCTACAAATACAGTCACTTCAACCATTAATGTCGGTAGTGCTCCTTCATCAGTAGCAGTTAATCTATATACAAATACCATTTATGTCGCAAATGAAGTTTCAAACAATGTATCTGTAATAGATGGAACTACAAATACAGTCACTACAACCATCACTGTCGGTAGTAATCCATTTTCTGTTGCGGTTAATCCAAATACAAACACTATTTATGTTGCAAATTTTACTACAAACAATGTTTCTGTAATAGATGGAACTACAAATACAGTCACCACAACTGTTGCTGTTGGTAG
>JAJYVQ010000109.1 GCA_021791915.1 Actinomycetes bacterium
GTTGCTTCAAGGGATACGTTTTGATTAGTGATATCGTTATAGCTAAAATTAAGGTTTACCGCATTGGATAGTTTAGGGCTATTAACATTAACTTCAGCCCAAAGATCGCCGTTAAGTGGTGCTTTTACAGCTGACGGAATATATAAATTAGCTTTACTGCTACAGAGTTGTGAGCCTAATCCCACACTGGTGGAAGACTCATGTAGTCCTTGTGTAGCACTAGTTAAGTTTGAATCAAAATTAACTCTTACTAGATTTCCATCTGAATTTACTTCATAAACGAAAGGAGTTAGCTGGTTAAATCTAGGATGGAGGTCATATAGAGAAAGAAAACTATTTAACTGATTATATGGTACAAATATACTTCCTAGTACTGCATTGGGGACTTGTCCAGATAAAAGCGAGTATGGCTGCCCTTTTAATTTGTGAAGTGAATTTATTACGTTCGTAGTGTATAATTGTGACTCACGGGCAAGTTGAAATTCGAAATCATAAGTATTCTGTAAATAAGCTGAATAATACAGGCTTGTTTCAAAACCTAGAATTAAAATAATAAAAAACCAAATCTTAGTGCGAGAATGTTTGGTTGGGTTCTTGTTGATATTCCTAGACTCCTTTGTGCGCAAAGCTAAGGCTAAGCAAAATAGAAATAGCCACGTCATATCTGTAATATAGTCAGCAACCAGCCCGAAGTTTACGCCAAATAATCCAACACGGTCAATTCCGACCATTGTAGAGCTTGTAGCATATGCGATTGCAAAAACTATCCAAGGTTTAAGTTGCTTTGCGCTTCCCCAAGAGCTATAAGTGACTAAAGCCAAGATCACGATTATTCCAAGTAAATAGGAGAGCAAATAGAGAGGTTCTGATGGTTTGTAAAGCATACCGGTAGACGACTGTTGAGACCAATAACGAATTCCAGTAATTGAAGGGACGAATGCTTGCATTAGCTGAATTATAAAGTATTGAATCATTTGAAAGACCGTTGGTGACGGTTTTACTTCAGCGTAGTATTGCGTAAAATAATTAATCCCAGCGCCAGCAGTAAATAGAATAAATGGAATCCAATATCGTACACAGTGCTCTATTCGGTGGATAAAAGTTAAAGTTGAGTTGAACACCAAGCCATCAAGTAAAACTATGTAGCCAAGGATTAGCCATACCTGTTCATGAGTAAAAAGTGCGAAGAAGTAGATTATTAATGATAAAACTGCCCAATATCGATTTCCGAGTTCACGATATCTAAAGTAACATCCTAAAACCAAAACAGATAGTGCTATTGAAACTCCAATATTTGCGGTGGAAGTCCACCAAATCAAAATGTGCATCAAACTTAGAGATTGTGCGAATACAAGCACTATAACTGCCCAATTTAAATCTTTGGTTACTATGATTGATATTGCCCAAGCAAAACATGCAACTGACACTGCCCAAATCGATAGTTCAACTATGTGATATTTTGTATAGTCCATTCCAAAAAATCGAATTGCAAGGAAATTTATGAATCTGTATGCCGGTGAAAAATGCTGGAAGACAGGACTTGCCAAATAATGTAGACTCAGTTTTGAAGTCTTGGCTTCTTTAAGGAAAATAAAATCATCCTGGAAGAAATAACTATTTTTAGTAAATAACCAATTCGGTATAAGACTGAATAGCAATATAAGAATAGTTAGTTTTGTACGCTGGGCCCACAAGCATTTGATAGAAAAACCAGTCTTATTTTCGCTAACACGCGTTTCGAATTTATCTTGATGAGGTTTAGGTTGTTGCATAAGCGAAGTATTAAGTTCAGTGTCCTTTGAAGGATTGTTAAGCAAGGATGTTCCTAAGTTCCTATCGTGATCAGAATCCAATCGTGGATTCGGATCTTATTTCTACGTTAAAATTAATCCTTTTGAGCTTAGCAAAATTATACAACTCTGAATTTTATACACATCACCTTTGGGAAAATTAAGGTGGAAAACAAGACAAAAAAGATTTACCATTCCGAGTTCACTTTTGGTTCTGAAACTGGAAGTTGTAGGAAAAGATTAAATAATCTCCTAATATAAATCTATAGTACGCTCTTTAATTTCACCGCTATATCGGAATGTCTACATTGTTATTTGTGACAATGTGTTTTTCTTTTCCGTTTGAACTTCCTTTTTGAGTTTAAGTTGTGTTACTAGAACTGTCATCATTCCCATATTTACATATAACTTTATGAACAACTTTGAACAACTTGTTAGTGATTGTATCAAGCTGGATTTTGTATTAGGTAATTTCAGCACGATATCGACTTTATCAAGTAATCCATCTGCCAGATGAGAAAGCGACTTGCCAAGCTATCGAACTTACTAAAAATATGGGCAAGACAAAAATTAAAAAATATTTTATTTTTATCTTCGATAGCAACACATATACTGCTGGTACGCACATCGCAATTCGACCCGCAACATCAGGAGACACCCCACCATATGGTGCCGAAGTATAGGCAACAAATATAATAATTCCCCCAAAAATGGCAATCGGTAAATAAACCCTGTCTTTAAAAGTTAAATAAATGCAGTATGCCGCTGCCAAAGTAGCTAAAAATGCTCCAAAATCATCGGTTAAATATAAACTGTAAGCGTTAAAAGCATCTGCTTTACCGGGCCACACCAGTGTACGAGTAAGCATCCTATACATAGACGAGAATTCAGCTCCAAGGGGCCAAGTTGTTTTACGATCCCAATAACTCTGTACGGTAACAAATGCCAAAGGTTGTTTATATTTAACCCACAAATAAGTCATATATGCAACTAAAGATGAACCAGCTATTGTTGGGATAATCAATATTTTGTACCATGGCGCTTTTGCTATTATGAGCCCTACGAAAATAGCTACCACTATTATGGCTCCTTCGGGTCTGGTCCCAACGGCAAAAAACCCCGTGATTGCGGTGAGGCACCACCGTTTTTCAATAATGTAGATGATTGTCCAAAGCAGACAAGCTAAATAAAAAGATTCAGCATATCCAGCTGTAAAAAATACAGATTCAGGAAACCATAAAAGTGACAGCGCAGCAACAATTGTTGATTTGCGATTGCCACCGAGTTTTTCAATTAGCACAATAATCCCATTCGTAGCGAATGCTAACGAAACCCAACTAATTATTTCTGCGCTGACAACATAATTTCGGACAACAAGAGCCAATAAATGCATAAGAATGGGATAAATTGGAAATAAAGCCCGGGAGTTTGGAAAACCATAGCCAGCCATTGCAACATATCGATACCAACCTCCGTCCCAAGCCGTTAAGGCATATGAAAGGTTTTTCAAAGGACCGTAAGGTCCTGAAGGAATCAAGTACACTGCGATTGCCGAAACCCCGACACCAACTCCTATTCTTGTAACTGACAACATAGCTGACAATATGTAATTCGGTAGCTGTTTTTTTGAAATGACAACATCAGATTTATATTTATCGCCATCTGTTGGTGAAGCGTCGGAATCGTTCGACAAGTTTTGACTTAATATGCTCATTAGTTTATTATTTAAATTAATTAATGTTCAGCATGACTCTTTTATCAAGAATTTGAAATTCTGGCAATATAATTTTATTCCAAATATTTTGGAAAACCCAATAGAGTTGTTTATCAATTGTATCACTACTTATTTAATTTGTTATTTATTTAATATGATACTGTCGCCAAATTTGTTTACCCAAAATAGTAAATATTCAAGCAGTTATTCCAAATTTTTTACTAGGTATATTTAGCTTTTCATACATATCCGTGGGCTATTTAAATTACTGGTACTGCTTGGTTTTTATTGAGACAAACGTTGTACAAACTAGTAACTACATTAATCTCTAGCTTATTCGTATTAATGGCTCTTGAAAAATCTATCGCCAAGGTGTAAAGTAGCATTTGATCTTCCTAGTCTTTTCTTACAAAGTTTTTATTATCCAATTTTTCTTAGGATTGGGGACTTACGAAAAATTGCAACCAAATTAAAATCGCTAACTCAATTAGTAAGTGTTTTGAAACAAGTTTGTTTGCGAAATGTGGTACCTAAAGTAACATGCTTTTTATATCCTCAAAAATAGCTGCAATCCTTACATGACTTATGATAAGATTGTGGGACTAAAAAGGTGTCCTTTTGGCTAAATTTGTTTGTATTCGACTTACTACAATTCTACTAGGTCAGAAGGGCATTTTAGTGTACGTGTGTTAAAAAAAAGTTGTTAAATTATTAATGATTCGGTGGATATTGGTTTAATTGTGAGGTCTTATTGAATTCTGCATTTACTATAGTTGCCAAAAATTACTTATCGATGGCAACCGTGTTAGCGCAAAGCTTCAAAAGTCACCATAGTGAGGATTTTTACATTTTTATCCTTGATGATGACGATTACAAGCTTCAAGATTTAGAAAATATATATTCCATAATACGTTGGCACGATCTTGGCATTGATGGCAATGAGATTGCTAAAATGAGAATGTTATACGACGTAATGGAATTTGCAACTGCAATTAAACCATTTGTTATCGAGTACTTGATTAAAAATGGATACTCTGCTGTACTGTATTTTGATCCAGACATTGAGATATTTGAATCCATAGGCGAAATCTTCGAATCGGTAAACTCTGGAAAGATTTTTTTAACACCACATATTACATACCCTATGGCGATTGACGAAAAATCGCCAGGAGAATATGATTTTCTGATATCTGGTATCTATAACTTAGGATTTATAGGCGTACCCAAAATTAGATTAGATTTTTTAAACTTTTGGAAAGACCGATTAAGGCGGCATTGCATAAGTGATATAAGCAATGCTCTTTTTGTAGATCAAAGATGGATAGATTTTGTACCGGGGATGTACGACACTCATATATCCAGATATCCGGGATATAACGTAGCTTACTGGAACATAAATCAAAGGGATATAACTTTACAAAACAATAAATACTTCGTTAATGGCCAATCGCTTAAATTCTTTCATTTCAGTGGTTTTAATCCTCTAAAACCTTATATCCTGAGCAAATATCAGACTTTAAAACCTAGAAAGCCTGTGGTTAAAAATCCACCGATTAACATGCTATGCCAAAATTATGCGAAATCACTCATAAATTCGGGGTTTATTGAACTGTCGAAAACTCCTTATGAATATAACTTAACACCCTCGGGAATTAAGTTAACTCAACCAATAAGACGACTATATCGTGAATATTTATTAGATAGCGAAGACCCAGAAAAACAATTTGAAGAACCTCCTAATCCCTTTATTGATTCAGAGAGTAAATTTATTGAATGGTTAAATTCCCCTGCACCGACATTTGGACAAATATCCTCATCGTCAGTTGATTCAGATGAAAATGTGGCCCGATCGGTACGAAAATATATAATACACATTTTAAAACGAGCAGATGGTATTTCTCGCCAAATAAAACAATATGCAAAAGGACGAAATATTAGAGATATGGTAAAAGTTGAACTTACCGATGTTAGTTTTGAAGGCTTGAACCCAACAATCTATCAAAGAGAACTCTGGAAATTAAGAACTGATTTACAATCAGCTTTTCCTAGCCCGTGTGAGGCTAATCGTGTAGATTTTCTAAAATGGGTCAAAAATCACGGTACAAAAGAAGGGGTACCCAATGAACTCTCATTAGGAACAGATATAAAGTCCAACTTTTTTAGCTATGATAAAAAACAAGATAGCTTTATTACTCTTTCAAAAAGTTTCTGGAGAGAAACCCCTATTAGACAACCAGGTATTAATCTAATCGGTAACCTGACCTCAGAGTCAAGTACCGGTAAATCAGCAAGGACTTTGCTTGAGACAATAAAGTTATCAGGATTAGATTATTGTGTTTTTGATAATAAATCGACCGTTTTTAGAAAATCAGTTAAATTGGATGACTGGGGGAGTGACCTTTCAAATTATAAGACTAATATAATGGTACTGAATGCAGACATGATAGTCAGCTATGTTGAAGCTTTAGGTCCGTCATGCTTCAAAAATCACAGAACCATTACTCTAAGTGCTTGGGAACTTGAAAATATGCCCATGCACTTAGCTAAAAACTTTGATTTGGTTGATGAAGTTTGGTCCAATAGCAACTTCACTAAAGAAACGATTCAAAAGGTTACAGACAGGGAAGTTTATTCATTCAGTTTACCAGTAAGCGTTCCTATTCTAGATGATTCATATTCACGTGATATGTTTGATATTCCTAAAGACAAATTTGTATTTTTATTTTGTTTTGACTTTTTATCAGAATTGGAACGGAAAAATCCTCTCGGTTTAATCGAGGCCTATACAAAGGCGTTTAGAGAAGACGAGGATTCGATTTTGGTACTTAAATCTGTAAATAGTAGCTTTGTAAAAAAGAAAGCTTCCCTTGTATTTGAGGAAGTACTCCAACGTAAAGATATTATTTTAATTGATCAATATTTTAGTGATAACCAGGTTAGCGGAATTATAAATGACTCTAATGCTTATATCTCTATGCATCGAGCTGAAGGGTTTGGGCTCACGATGGCTGAGTCTATGATTTTAGGTAAGCCGACTATTGCAACTGGATATACAGGTACTTTAGATTTCATGAATAACGACAACAGTTTTCTAATTCCATACAAAAAAGTCCTAATCCCAGATACTGCTGCTCCATACAAGGGTTGCGGTTATTGGGCAGATCCCATCATCGATGATGCTGTCGATTTAATGCGCGAAGTTAAATCGATGTCTTCTATGGTTGAAGAAAAATCTAAAAAAGGCCAAAAAGATGTATTAATTTCTAATTCCGTAGAATCGAAAGTTGAATTTCTAAGACAGCGAATAAATGCTAGTTAGAAAATAAATACTTTGTAGATAAATATTTGTTCTTTGAAGTTCAATTTCAAAGAAATAAATCAGTGGATTTAGATAAGACCTTTGTTTTTCTTATTTTCATTCAAAATTTAATAGTACAATTGGTCTGCACGGACTTTTGTGTAGAATTATTTTCAACATTTTTGTAATTCTTAGTTCAAATAGGTGATTTCCAATAATGATATTCTGGAAAATTGCTTTCAGAGTAAATTTGTTGAACTCTGCAAATATTGTGATTTTAAGTTGGTGCGCCCCCTGGGACTTGAACCCAGAACCTGCGGATTAAGAGTCCGTTGCTCTGCCAATTGAGCTAGAGGCGCAAGATGTTTTTTACTGTTTAGCTTTATTTAAATGTTAACATTTTTTGGGGTGACCGACGGGATTTGAACCCGCGACCCCCAGGGCCACAACCTGGTGCTCTGCCAACTGAGCTACGGTCACCAAATCAAAGGTATATCTAATTTTAAACTAATTTTTATACAATATATTACGATTTTGAAGTAGGATATTTATTCGGAATTACTATTAAGTATTTAATAAATTGCCTCCGTAGCTCAGCCGGACAGAGCAGCTGACTTCTAATCAGTTGGTCGCAGGTTCGAATCCTGCCGGGGGCGCAATTTTAACTTTATTAATAAAACTGAACTTTAATTTAGATTAATAGTAATCTGTTGTTTAAGGCAAAATGTTTTAGCCTTGAGTTGAAATAGCATTGAAACTATTTTTAGTCGGATAGATAAAAAGGTTTTTATACGTAAGACCTCCAAGGTTACTGGCGACATTTGGCACCGAAGAATTAGGAGAGGTGTTTTGGTTGCAACCGTAAAGTTGTGTAATACCAACTCTTTTGCCAACAGTTAACTGAGTTTGTCCAGATTGGTTAATATTGTTGGTTGTTACTGATATCGTAGGCACGTCAGAGCACCATAATGCTTCAGACCCGCTGTAGTCCTTGAGGCTTCCGTTATTAATATCTAAAATTTGAGAAGTATTGGTTGTTGAATTAACTATAAGATTACCTGGACTCTGTTCGATTGCAGTAATTTTTAAAAGTAAGTTGTAA
>JAJYVQ010000110.1 GCA_021791915.1 Actinomycetes bacterium
GAGGATTTCAAAAGTTTTCCCAAGCGGTAAATTCGTTGATTTCTTCTCCCTTAAACTTGAACCTTTATGTAGGGCTAGATGATTCGATGTCAGATAAAGTATCAAAACTTATTCCAATAAGAGCCCCAATTGATCCAGATCTCAAAGCCATCTATGACCAAGTAATGGCTGAAGATTCAATTGTTGCAAAAGCACTCTTTACTCCAAAACCCGCTCTTTCAGATATGCATATATGGAATAACAAAAAAGTGTTTCCAGCTTCTGTACCGGCGGCCAACGGAATCTGTGACGCCAGATCCCTGGCTAAAATGTATGCTGCGTGCGTAACAGAAATTGACGGTATTAGACTGCTCAATGACGCTCAGCTAGACAAAGCCACAGTTAGACAAACTTTCGGAGCCGACAGAATACTCTTTTTCGATACCTCTTTTGGACTGGGATATATGCTTCCAGGGTTGTTTAGCCTATATAGCGGAGAAGACGGATTTGGACACGACGGTGCTGGTGGTTCCCACTCTTTTGGGGACAAAAAACACAAAATTGGTTTTGCTTACGTAATGAACAAAATGGAAGCCAGTATAAATGGCGATCCCCGCTCTAGGGCTTTAACTGATGCAGTTTATAATATAGTCGGAGAAAAATCTCCTTCAGAGTTTTTAAAGTAGATACAAAGATTGCAAAGAGTGCTAAATATTTGAAAATCTACAAGTCTTTAAGATCTGTTTTTCTCGCTGAAATTACAAGTATCTAATCAGAAACTCAAGTCTGAACTCTTCTGACAAACAACTTGAGTCCAAAAAGAGTCAAAAATATTGCTATTGCAAATAGAGCAGTTAAAAATCCCCAGGTTGGCATATGTGGCAACTGTGGTGTAAGAGCTTGGCGTAAACCTTCGCTTACGTATACCATTGGATTTAATAAAACCAATATTTGAAGCCATCTTACCGAAGAAAGTGATGCCCACGGATAATAGATACAACCAAGCATCGTAAGTGGCAATACTAGCAAAGAAAACATTAAACCTATCTTTTCAGGTCTAACTAGCGAGCCTAAAGTCAATCCCAAAGAACCCGAAATCATACAAGCTAAAAATATGACCACAATAAGTATGAGCCAATTTGAAACGTGTACCTGAACTGGTGTAGACGGCACAAGTATAACAAGCGGAAAAACGATAAGAGCAGAAATAAGACCTTGAATTGCACCGAATATAATCTTTTCGGCACCTACCATCCAAACTGGTACTGGTGCCATTGCACGATCTTCTATCTCTTTTGTCACCCCCAAATCAATTGCAAGTGGCAATCCTACCGCCATAACTCCTGACATTGTCGCAGCAACTCCAACTAAACCAGGTACTAATATTGTCGCAAATGAAATAGTCTTTAGGGATGTCCCAGAAAAACCCTGCCCAATTTTTGGAAACAAGTAAGCGAATACAAATACAAATAGAAACGGCTGCATAGCAGTTCGGGATATGACTTCGCCAATATTTTTGGTGAGTACTCTTAAATCCCTGGAAATCAATCCGACAAAGGTTTTCAAGGAAGAAACTTCGTAGTTTGTACCCTTATCCCTTAATGCTGCAAAAATCTTTACCGCATCACTTGTTTCAGAATCGTATATAAATGATACCGAGTCAACTGGATTATCACCTTTTTCTTCTAAGCCAGGAATAACTTTATCAGTCACGCAACTCCCTCCCAGTTAACTTAATAAATACCGTTTCTAGTGTAGGCTCAATTATGGACAGATCCTTAAGGCCCATTGAAACTGCAGCTTCGATAACTAGAGTAATCGATTTAGGATCAGTCACAAAAACTCTGTATCTGTCAGTTAATTTTTCAACCTCGGTAACTTCGTCTATAGTCTCTATTTTGCTAATCTTATCTTCCACATTGTCCACAAACTTCAAATCTAAAAATGTTGTGGCACCAAGAGACGACTTTAAATTTTGGGGTGTGTCCAACTGCAATATTTTACCGTGATCCACAATTGCCAACCGATCGCAAAGCGAATCTGCTTCTTCCATATAGTGAGTAGTCAAAATAATTGTTACACCCTGCGATTTTAATATCTTTACAACTTGCCAAAGTGCTAGGCGACTCTGAGGATCAAGACCTGCAGTCGGTTCATCCAAAAATAAAATTTTAGGATAATGTGCAATGGCTCTGGCTAATTGAACGCGTTGAGCGAGCCCGCCTGACAGTGCAATAGGTTTGGCTTTTGACTTATCTGTAAGCTGAAACAGCTCCAAAAGCTCATCCGATCTCTGCTTTGCCATTTTTGAGGAATAACCAAAGTACTTACAATGAAAATAGAGGTTTTCTTTAACATTTAACGATCGGTCCAAAGTATTAAATTGAGTTACAACACCCATAAGCATTTTGGCTTCCTGCGGATTCTTGATTACATCAACCGAATCTACAGTAATATCTCCAGAAGTTGGAATAACCCTGGTTGTTGCTATTCCTACTGTTGTCGTTTTACCTGCGCCGTTTGGGCCAAGCAAACCGAATATCTCTCCTTTTGATACTTCAAAACTTACTCCGCGTAATGCCTGAACTGGATGAAGCCCTGGATATGTTTTCACTAGGTTACTGACTTTTAACAAAATTTCAGACATATAATTAAATTTCTATTAACTGCGAGTTAATGCATGCAGATTAAATCCTAACAGAAGATATAATTTTTTTTCAAATTTAATATTAAACAGAGTCAGAAGGAAAATAGAAACGACTTTTCGTACCGACTGAATATTAAAATTTGTTTACGCACACGAATCTTCGTTTTAACAAATCTCACTCTAAAAGAAGCGGTTATTAAATAATTTGGCGACAACTTAAGTTGCCGCCAAATATCAATATCTTCTTTAAAAATTACTTACATGCTTTACTTGCTTGCTGCAGAACAAACCGTTTCTACCATCAGCCTCGAGACTACATATGGATCCATATTCGCATTCGGTCTTCTATCTTCTAGCCAGCCTTTTTTATCTTTGGCAACTCCCCATGGAATTCTAATTGATGCACCTCGGTCAGAAGTACCGTAACTGAAACTACTGTAATGAGCTGTCTCGTGAGCACCAGTTAATCTCATTTCAATTCCGATTCCGTAGTTTTTAATATGCTCGTCCACATTTTTTCCCAAGGCTTCACAACCGGCAATGATTGCATCCCAACCGCCTTCTTCCCGCATAGGTTTGGTCGAAAAATTGGTATGAGCTCCTGCGCCATTCCAGTCACCCAAAATAGGTTTCGGTTCTAAAGTTGCAAATACACCGAAATCTTCAGCTATTCTGAAGAGCAACCACCTGGCAACCCAAAGTTGATCTCCTATTGCAGGCGGCGGAAGAACTCCGATTTGAAACTCCCACTGCCCCATCATTACTTCAGCGTTAGTTCCTTCTATGGCAATTCCTGCATCGATACAAGCTATAGTATGGCGTTCTACAATGTCTCTGCCAGGCATTTTATCCCCACCAACACCACAGTAGTAAGGACCTTGAGGAGCAGGGTATCCAGTGTCAGGCCATCCAAGAGGTCTCATATTTTTAATGAAAGTATACTCTTGTTCAATCCCGAACCAGGGTTCAAAGTCTTTATATTTTTCCGCAACTTCAGCACATTTTGCCCTAGTGTTAGTTGGATGAGGAGTAAAGTCGGTCAAAAGTACTTCACACATTACCAACTTGTCACCTGGTCTTCTCAACGGATCGGGGCACACGAATACTGGACGCAATACGCAGTCAGAATCATTGCCAGTAGCTTGATTTGTACTGGAACCATCAAATCCCCAAATTCCCGGCTCCTGTCCATCTTTGACAATTCGAGTCTTACTTCTCAACAGTGGTGAAGGTTCAGTCCCGTCTATCCATATATATTCTGCCTGATAACTCAATGTATACTCCTTTTCTATGTCTTCTATATCCTAAATATGAAAACGACTATATTACTACCGCCGCTTTTAATTAACCAAAAAATCAATCACCTGATTTTAACCATTTAATTGCTTTTACTTATTGTATATAACTTTTGACATCAAAAAATACAA
This sequence comes from Actinomycetes bacterium, assembly GCA_021791915.1. Classification (GTDB taxonomy): domain Bacteria; phylum Actinomycetota; class Acidimicrobiia; order Acidimicrobiales; family JABEUL01; genus JAJZNL01. The sequence continues at coordinate 4,054 of JAJYVQ010000110.1, forward strand.
CCTGCAATTTTCAATTCCTCGACGATAACCCATTAGTTAAGTCACACTTTCGCAATCGTTTAATTTCGCACTCACAGTAATAAAATCCAGCAGTTTAAAATACCCAAAGCGTTATTTGGTGTTAGAAAATCACAATTAAGGACTTAAGGAACCTTAATGAAACAGGTTTATTTATTAACACAATATTAACAATAACAATTGAAATTAAGACAACTTTTTAGAGCAATGATTTAATTATTAATTTGTTTGTTAATTTGTTATTGACTCAAAGCCAATAATTATTACAAGGCAGAAGTATAGGCAATTATAGCTTAAAGAACGTCACTGAACTCGATATTTTTAAAGTTTGACTTTCTGCTCCAACGGTATGAATGGCTCAAAAATTAACTAATGAAAATGTTACAACTTAAATCAACCATTAAATTGGATATTAAATTCTCGCCTATAAGTATTTATTGCTCATGAAAATTCAGTTATCAGTTCCAGACGATGTCTGACTAGAAGTTGAGGAATTGACATCAGTAGTATTACCTGACGTTTCCGAAGAAGAATTTTGACAACTACCCGTATCCGATCCGGACGATGTGGACTGGGTCGTCGATGTGGACTGGGTCGTCGAACTGCTACAAGTTTGATTGGACTGCTCGTTTGATGAAGACCCTGTTTCGCTTTCGCTACCAGCTTTGGATTCAGGTGCTTCATTTTCAGCTTCTGACCGTTTAAAACTGCTCGAAGGAATACTAGTGTTTAGTTTTGAAAGTACAGAAGTTGAAGTAGTGTGAGAAATTGTAGTGGAACTAACAATTGGTGCATTAGAATTTACCGACGAAATCTTCATTGGTCCGTTACTTGAGCTCACAGCAATAAAATAACCCCAAGCCACCAAAACAGTAACCACACATGCCGCCAAAGACTTAACTAGTATACCTTTGCTGACCCTGGGTAAGAAATCAGATTCCGAAAAATTCGGCTTTACACTAATATGTTCTACCGCAGAATTCAGTTTGTCTGCTAATTGGTCATCAAAGCTTTTCATTTAAAACTCCTCTTTATTTACTCAACTTTATTTAACAACTCCAATAATTACTTGTTTACAACAATTACCTATTTGCAATAATTCTTTCTTTATTTATTTATTTAACAGTGTCTTCACACTTTTGTTTAAGTTTCATCTGACAATTTTGGTATACCAATCTATAGTAAAAAATCTCACAGGTCATCGAAGTCAATTCTCTTCTTTATTATATTTAATGATCTAACAATTAAACTTGAAACCGAACTCGACCTACATTTAATTATCCTTGCTATCTCTTTGTCGGAAAAACATAAATAGTATCTCAAAATAACTGCGGTTTTTTGCTTCTGGCTTAACATTTCCAATACATCCAAAATATCTTTCTTTTCATCAGATATCTCCAGCACATTTACCATCAGTTTCTCCAATTTTTTTCTCTCAAATACCTTTGACCTGATGTAAGTTTTACATTTATTTACCAATGCGACGCGAATATAAGCATCAGGATTTAAAAGTTCTTTATATTTTTTACTAATGGATAAGAAAGAATCTTGAGTAATATCTTCAGCTACTTCAATATTTCTGACAAACAAAAATGCCAATTTAACTAAATCTCTGTAATTTCGATTATAAAATTCCCTAAAACTTTCTTGAGGTTTTCCAGCGAAACTTTTATCAAATTTATCCTCAGGTTGATTCAAATCGGTCGTATTATTCAGGTATGAACCGTAGTTTTGTCTAGGCTCCTCGAGCTTGGTTGTCGTTACAATGTTTATTAAATTACTCATAACTTAATTAACCTGCCCATAAATAAATTCACATTAGTAAAAGTAACTCTCAACTTAATACCTTTTTCTTCTAATATTTAAACTACATAAGTTAGACTCATCACTTCGATCAAATCTGGCAGTATTTTTAAATATTTATTTTTATCTTCGATTAAATTGATTTTGCACTATTTTGGAACACGCAGTTGGACTGTTTTTAACAATCCGTATCTACATATATCATCACAAATCTAAAAAAGCTAATGCCTAACCATGAGTGCCCATATTTAAAATACCTTAAAAAAACCTTTTCAAATTTGAATCTAATTATTACTAGCGTTGTAAATTTTTACAACTCTTTTACAACTAAGATTGTTACTGAATAAATTGCGCTCGTAGCTCAATTGGACAGAGCGTCTGACTACGGATCAGAAGGTTGGGGGTTCAAATCCCTCCGAGCGTGCCATGTCTGTCGATCTAACAAAATCTGTGTGAAAATATTCTCACAACAAATAGAATAAACTTCAAAAACTATTAATTCATATTAGGATCATTTTAGGATATATTGGCTGGAATTGAAAATAAAAAGTAGATCAGCTAAAATTGTTTATAATTGTTGACACAATTATTTTGAATATATTTATTTTGAATATATTGAACTTACTACCATTTCAGAAAAGAACGCTATGGATGATTTAACCTTATTCGTAATTGAAACTATGCGTGAAACTTGGCCGGATCTCGGCGGTAAAGTAACGGAAGTTGACGAGGCTCGTCAAATAGTCAACAATATAAACTTACCGTCTGAACCCCTCGAAGTTCTTAGAACTAATGACATCACTGTTCCAAGCAGATCAAATCATCAGATACCAGTTAGAATCTACTTGCCACTAAACTTTGAAAAAAACTCCCCTGCTATCATCTACTTTCACGGAGGTGGCTGGGTGTTAGGCGGAATAGAAACTCATGATCACCTAACTCGAGAACTTGCCAATGCAACAAACGCAGTAGTTATCTCAGTAGATTACAGGTTGGCACCAGAACATCATTTTCCAATCCCCTTAGAAGACTGCGCTGATGCCGTTAAATATGTATTTAACCACTGCGAAGAGTTAGATATAGATTTAAACCGCATTGCAGTTGGAGGCGACAGTGCCGGTGGAAATTTGTCTGCGGCAATCTGTCTAATGGCAAAAGAAGGGCTCATCCCAATGCCTATGTATCAGTTGCTGATCTGTCCAGTGGTGGATGCCGACTTTAGCAAACCATCCTATGGGGGATCTAATGAGTTTAGATTTTTGACAAAAACTCATATGATATGGTATTGGGACAAATATATTCCAGAACCTGAAAGTAGAAAGAATCCTTTGGCAACTCCGTTAAATGCTAAAGACCTATCGGGTTTGCCTGAAGCTTACATTGCAACAGCAGAACATGACCCCCTTCTAAGCGAAGGAGAACAGTACGCAAGAAAATTGGAACAATTTGGAAACAAAGTAACATACCGATGTTTTAAGGATTTGGCCCATGGATTTTCAAACGTATCAGAATTTCTACCAGCAGCAAAACAAGCAAATGATGAAATATTTGATGCCTTGAGATGTGCATTCTGGGACAACTGATAATACTTAAATTCCATTACTTAAATTCCATTACTTGGAAAGTTACTTCCACTCGCTGTCGACTTGCAACTGTTAGACTTGAATTATACTTGACAGACTTAACAATTTGACACAGCAATATTAAAATATTTCCGTTGCAAAATATTATGTACTTACTTAAAATGTAAAATTGAGTTAATTTGAGTTAAAAAGCTATCATCAACATATTTTTCAAGCGCCC
>JAJYVQ010000111.1 GCA_021791915.1 Actinomycetes bacterium
TCTTGAGCCTGCTAGATCGGGAAATTTCCTCACAAGTTCTTCGACTGAAACCAGATTTAATGAACGATCGGACATAATTTAATTACTTATACAGTTTAATCAACTAATGTGGCTACCATCTAAGATGCTGTAAAGTGTGGGTTTCTGCAGAATTTTCTATTGCTATGATTAGACACTGAAATTGTAAACAGCTTAAAATATTGTATCTTTCTTTCCGATGCTTGATCTATGGTTATAACCACTTGTTATTGCGTTAATTTTTTATTACTGTAATTTCATTATTAAGCTTTAGAACCAAGCCTTTATTGTCGACTTATTGTTACTACAATGATAAGATAACAGTTTAAACTTAAAGATCTAAGAAAGTTTAACTTAAACTAAGCCAATTGCCATGCCGTCATCAATTAAAAATGAAACAGTTGGGATCGGAATATTAGGCGCTGGAAACATTTCCGAACTTTGCGTACGTGGATATGTGGACGATCAAAGGTGTAAAGTTGTAGCCATTTGTGATACCGACATTGACAAAGCCAAATCTAAAGCTTTGAGATGGGGAGTAGAAACAATATATTCAGATATCGATGACTTTTTAAATGACGAGAGAATCGATGCGGTTGAAATCTTGACACCAACTTATTTGCATCACGATCACGTGATAAAAGTAAGCGAAGCAAAAAAACATATCTCATGCCAAAAGCCAATAGCAAACACGGTAACAGATGGGCGCGAAATGGTAAAAGCAGCTGAATCAGCTGATATAATTTTTAGAATTAACGAATGCTTCTACCACTATCCGCCTTTAGAAAAAGCAAAACATCACATTCAAAAAGGACATATTGGCACACCTCAACAAGTCAGAGTCCACACATTAGTAGGTCAAACGGACTCTAAGTTCCAAGCGATGCTGGAAGCAGAAGGCTATACATGGCGCTTGAACCAAAATAGCCCCGGCGGTCACATTTTTGATGACATAGTTCATAAAATTGCAGTCTCGCAGTGGTTAGTCGACCAAAAAATCGTCAATCTAAGCTCCACGCTGCGTAGAAAGCACACTTTTTTTGAACCATTCGTAGCTCTTTTAGAATATGAAAATCGGGATCTTATCGGTATGTTGGATTCAACTTATGCCGAAAATATGTGGTTAAATAGCTCATACTATGGAGCGGATGAATTTATTGAAATTATTGGTGATGAAGGATTTATTTGGGTGACAAGGTGCACAGGTGAAATGTTAAATCTAGCACCTTTAGTTTTATATGATGGTAAAAACAATAAAAAACATTTTGAACATTTTAATCAAGTAGATTCTGATTGGGGAACTGGCTTCAAAAGATCAGCATCTTACTTCATAGATTCAATTACAAATAAAAAAGATCTGAGTATTTCCCCTATGATGACACCAGATGATGCCATCAATGTACTGCAAATATGTTTTGCGATATACAAATCTGCACAAACGGGAACCAAGGTAGATCCCAGAACAATTGACGACTTCGTTATTTCACCTGGTGGATATCCATAACAACCTTGATCCAACTGTAAATAAACCATTTGTTAAAGTTCAGTGTTTCATAGTATTTGGCGTTAAACAATTATTAATAAAGCTAAAAACTCACTTGTAATAGCGTCAACTTGCATTAACCACCGTAGGAACATCACGTCACATAATTACAGGTAGAGGTGGAGGAAAAAGTATCATCTAAATCACAAAAGTTGTTGTTTAACTTCGAAGATAGCTTTTAATTTCCCATCCTAAATACTTCACAATAATCAATTGAGTCAACGCCACTTAGTTTTCTTAGCGACTTTAAAATTTAGCTCTGCGATTAACAACAGAATAAATATCAAGCTCTAAGTCGTTTCTTTTCTCGTTTTAAAATAATTTCTTGAGGAGAAGAAAGTAGAAATACAATGCCAGCATGAGCTACTAGTACTATGCCCCAACCAAAGAGAGGAAACACATACCACGGGAAACTCTTCGTGGTCAAATACCAAATCGTATAGATGAAAGCGTTAGTAACTACATAAATACTTAGATGGATATAAAAATATCGCCTTCGCAATTTCCTTTTTGCACTTAATTCTAAGTACGCCGATTCGACAAAGTCATCCGCTTCCACACTTAAAGCATAGTATTTTTTTTATTTACTCCAAATTCAAATTGAATAATTTCATCGACGAGGTTGTAATTTATTCATATCTTATTCAATTAAATTAAATAAAAATCAAATCTTTAGTTTACTAACTGCAATGGCATCTTTAAATCCTTTTATGTTGATAAAAGATGAAATAACACCAGGCTCAGAAACTTTGACTTGATCTGTAAATACAAGCTCATCGGCTCCGGATAACTCACAAAGTCGAGCTACTAGATTAACATCTCGACCAAAGTAATCAGACTTATACTTTATCGGCATTCCGACATGACATGCAGCATGTAACTGCCACTTTACGCTAGTTTGATTTGAAAGTTCAGACCTTATGTTTCGGACAAGCTTCAATATATCTAAGTTCGAAGGACCAGCCGCCAAAAATCCATCACCGAGATGCTTAATTAAATTTGATTTATGTTGAGCTAAGAGTTTTTTGGACAATTTCATTAAAACTTCTATAGTATCTTTTGCCGCAACATCCCCAAAATTGTCTGTAAATGTTGTAAACGATACCAAATCGACCATTATAAGCATCGCTTCGGTTTGTTTGGCTAAATTGAGTTCCTTTGCGGTATCTTTGCCCTTATCTGTTAACGAAATCAGGTATCTTCGCTTACGATCAAGGACCACAAGACCCAGTTCTTCCAATTCAAGCAAATTTGCCAGAAGATTGGCTGCAGATAGGTTTGACTGACCGTCACCTAGAACAGAAATAAGTTCGAATCCTGTAATTGCCTCGAGATTATTTTCGTCTAAGGCTAAAAGAATATCACGTCTGATAGATTGTTTCACACAAAAATGCTAACACAAATACAGTTTTATTAGAGAGGATAGCAACGCTATCAATATAATACCCAATTCGTTAATGTCTAAATTATTTGGACGTCAAGGATTTAGATCAGCTCTATTTAAATAGGTTGAATAATCTATGAACAAGTTAAATCACTACTAAATGCCAAAAACGATTGCCAATCGCTCAATGCGATGTGACAGGGGATCCTGAAAATAAAACACCGTAAATTGTAAATATAGTGCAGTACTGATAAAACAAACCATCGTAATCCACAAATCCTATGAAACTACATGCATAAATGCAAATTACGGAAATAAGCTACCTAATCTTTTGTGTCAGCTTACTGAACATTAAATCATAATTTTTAAACATGCAAAAAAATGCATGACGAACAGTCAATTTACAGAAAGCCAGTTTTATATTTATAAAGTTGAATTATGAATACGACCGAGTTGATCAACTTATTACTTGTTGCTAACTAGTTAATTTAAATACCTAGTCTTTTATAATTTCCCGACCAATCAAGTTTCTAGCAACTACCAAATTCTGAATCTGTTGCGTACCTTCCACTATGTCGATTGCTTTGACATCTCTTGCGAATTTTTCCAACAATCTATCTTGGCAAAGTCCCGCTTCACCCAATATTTCTTTAGCACTTTCAGTGACTTTTAGACAAAGCGAGGGAGCAAACAGCTTTGCTTGAGCAGCTTCAAAACTATTCGGCTTACCCATATCCAATAGCCAAGCCGCCTTAAGGCAAAGTAATCTAGAAAACACGATATTTTGTTGCATTTGACTTAGTGTATCTTTTATGCGATTGATCCTATTAAAAGAATGTTTAGGAAATTCGTCTTCAACAAACTGCTTTGCAACATCATATGCCGCACGTGCAATACCAACTCCCATAGCACTAACTATAGGTCTTGTTGCATTAAAAGTCCGCATTGCTCCCCCAAAGCCTTTATTTGATTTATTCAGATAGTACTCATGTCCTCCCAACAGATTATCTTCAGGTATCCTACAGTCAGTTAATGCAAAGCTTGCCGTTTCGTATGCCTTAATACCCATCTTTTCTTCTACTCTTAGAATTTCAAATCCTGGAGTATTAGCTTCTACTACAAATGCCCTGTGCCCGTCTCTACCCAAAGACGGATCTACGGTAGCAAATACAACAACCCATTCGGCTCGGGGAGAATTGGAAGAATACATTTTCTGACCATTCAATACCCACTCATTACCGTCTTTAACCGCCCTTGTTGCTATACGAGCAACATCGCTACCTGCCTGAGGTTCAGTCATTGCAAATGCCGCCCATACTGGTCGTTCTTTTTGCTTAAATATACTGAAGAACCTTTCTTTCTGTTCTTTAGTCCCCATAGACTGAACTGGTGGACCTCCCAAACCAGGTCCAGGAAGCGACACCATGGCTCCCCTGTCCCAATAAGAACCTTCTTCAGCTATAAGTACAGTCCTAACTGAAGTATTGCTGGCTTTGCTATTATCCCCACTTAACCCGGGGGACTTTTCTCCTGGCTGCTTCTCGCTTCTAAGGCTCTGTGACATATAGCCCGACTGAGCGATCATAAAATAAAACGGATGATCTTTGGGAATAGCTACTCCAGTCCGGTCAGCTTCAAGACCTAAAGGTCGCAGGTACTCGGTCCCCATTGCCCTAACCATTAAAACAATATCTTTAGTAGTTTTATCGATTTCAATATTCATTACGAGCTCAACCAGTCTGTTGACTTTAACGCAGAGTGCCTTAAATCTTCAATTGCACTAATTCTTCCACCGAACATATTTACCAAATCTTGAGATTCGCGCCACCACTTTTCCACTATGTGATCTTTCATGTATCCATGACCTCCCAACAACTGTAAGCTAAAATCGCACAGTGCCGTACTGGTTTCACAAGCTTTGACATAAGCCTGAGTGATCAACCAACAAGCATATTGGTCGGTTTCATTCAATTGGGAACCCGCAGATCCTGCTCCCATAAAAAGAGCAGTTTTACACGCCTCTAAATCGGTCACTAATTTAGATAAGGTAAAGGCATTTGCTTGATGACCCAACACGGGTTTTTCAAAAACTATCCGTTCTTTCCCGTAATCAATCGCATAACTAGATGCCGCAGTTCCTAATCCAATCAACATGGAAGCCGCCCATAGTCTAATCGTTGATCGTATATAGAAACCTTCTTCAAAAGAAATCATACTTTGATTTTTTGCATTGTTGAAATTTATCTCAACCAACCCTCCGCATGCAGATCGTAGACCGCCTGCAGTAGCAGTAGTAACTTTAAGATCTGAAATATTGAATGTTGCCACAAAATCTCCTCCTGCAACAAACAGAATTTGTTCTTTATTTTCTAAACCACCAGCTTCAACTTTATTATCTGCTTCACTAAAGACTATTCCTGGAATCCAACAAACAACTTTTTCATTTTTCAATTCATCAAAGCATTGATTGACTAATGCCGTCTTTACCGTGGAGTTCTTAGATATTAAATTTGAATTTGATTGCAGACTTTTAATCAAGTGTTTAACGTTAATTTTTTCACCAACGTCAGTATTACCTATAACCGTTAAAAATGGTGAAACAGGTATCAGCTCTTCATACCTTATTACTCCCGAGCAGTCCCCACATGCTAGCTGACTAAATGCTACAACAGTTGCCATGGGGTTATAAAAACCTCCATACTCTTCAGTTAAAAGTAAATTTGATATCCCCAAATCAAAGTAAGACTTAAGTGCCGATGAATCCCATCCAAGATTTTTTTCATATCTTCTTGCATTCGGTAAAAGTACTTCACGAGAGAATTTCTTACATAAAGTCTCTAACTCTTCTACTTCAATATCTATTTCAAAATCTATCATTAAATTAAGATTTCCATTACTTATGATTCATTAAGAATTGTCAGATATCTGAGTAATTTTAACATTCTGTAAATTCTTTGTCATTGGGCCAAATCGATATAAACATTTTTGGTTTGCTGATACATTTCAAGTCCATATTTGCCTCCTTCACGTCCGTGCCCACTCTGCTTATAACCTCCAAATGGAGCCGTATGTGGAACGATGCCATACGAATTTATCCAAACCGTGCCAGATCGCAGACTCTTGGATACTCTAAAAGCTCGCGAAATATCTTGTGTCCAAACTGCAGCTCCTAATCCATAAGCCGTATCATTTGCTTTTTTAATTACTTCGTCTTCATCTTTAAATCTTTGCACTACAACAACTGGTCCAAATATTTCTTCTTTGACTAAATAGCTTTCTTCGGTCATATTTGTTACAACCGTTGGATTAAAATAGTACCCTTTGGGCAGAATATCTGTGGGGCTATCCCCGCCTAGAGCTACTATGCCACCTTCAGATATGGCAACATCAACTAAAGTTTTTACCCTATTTAAGTGATCCTTTGATATCAGTGGTCCAAGTACCGTCTGTTTATCTGATGGATTTCCGACTTTCAACAACTTAGTCATTGAAGTTAGTTTGTCTAACACCTCTTCGAAAATTCCCTCCTGAACATATATCCTGCTACCTGCAACGCAGGCCTGTCCAGTCAACGCAAAAGCTCCCAATGCACTAGAAAAAGGGACCTTACTTAAGTTGGCATCTTCAAATACTATGTTAGGAGATTTACCGCCCAGCTCTAAAATCGTCGGAGTTAAGTTTTCGTTGCCCAAAGCCCTGACCTGTTTTCCCGCTTGTTTTGAACCAGTAAATGAAATTAGATCAACTAACTTATGGCCTACTAGTGCCTTACTAACATTTTGATCTCCCAATACAACATTTACCGTACCTTCTGGGATGCCCGCAATCTGGGCAAGTTCGACGAACTTTAATGCAGGAAACGATGCCAAAGGAGACGGCTTAATTACTACTGTGTTCCCAGTTGCTAGAGCTGCTCCAACTTTAGATCCTAAAAATAAAGATGGAGTATTGTAAGCTATAACAGCTGCAACTACACCAAAAGGTTCGCATAAAGAAAAGTCAAATCCATTCGAGGAAGTAATTGGTATTACCTGACCTGAAAGCTTGTCAATCCAGCTTGCACAGTAAGAGATATTTTTTTGCAAAGCAGCAACAGAAAATTTGTCCACCACAGTAACTGGCACGCCATTTTCTATACTCTCAAGTTCTACAAGCTCTTGTTTATTTTCACTAATCAGGTCTGCTAGGTTTTCTAGAATCTTCTGCCGTCTGCCTAAAGAAAACTTACCCCAAGTATTTTCAAATGCTTCTTTAGCGCTCTTAACGGCTAGGTCTACTAGAGATTCATCAGCACTTGAAAGTTCGCAAATAACTTCTTCAGTGGCGGGATTTTCAGTGTTAAAAGTAATGTCTGTCTCACAAGGCTTTCCGTTTATTACTGAACTTAAATATGTTGGTTTTAGAGTCATTACTTTTCTTATTTCATTAAAAAAACTAATCTACAAATAACTCACTTCAGAAATTTTATCGTTTGACCTTAATTTATTTGTTTTGTCAACTTATTGCTCACTTTTTATCAATCTATTACTAATGTCAATAAAAGTTTTCAATTTCTCACAATGCTTATAGTAAGTCACATGATAAAAGTTATCTAAATTAAGTATTCATGCTTCTGGCAGATACCCATCCTCGACAGCTTTTTTGACCATATCTGGAGTTTCCCACCATATGTTAAGTCCCATATCTTGTGCAACCACTTTAGCGGCGTTGTACCCTGC
>JAJYVQ010000112.1 GCA_021791915.1 Actinomycetes bacterium
TTATAAATGAGCAACGACAGCCACCAGGAAAATTCGATTGATAAAAGGAGACTAATATCAATTATCGGCATCGTTTCTTCTCAGCTGGGTCCCCGAGCATATTCTACAGTTAACGGAATACTTTTAACTTTGCTAGTGGCATCGCGAACTTCATCAGCTGTTGCAATTACATTTGCCATTACCTGCGGAAGGCTGTTGAACTGGTTTACTTATCCAATCTATGGACGAATAAGTGATAGATCTACAACAAAATTAGGGCGTCGGATACCTTTTATCGGCATTCCGCTAATTCTTATGGGGATAGGTGTTATTCTAATTCCCTATACTAAAGGATATTGGCCACTGGTTGTAGTATTAATATTTATACGTCAAGCCAATACAGCTCAAACCTTAGGTGGAATTGCAGTAGTTCCTGAAACTGTAGGAAGGTCCCGATGGATCAAAACTATCGTCTTAATAGTCATTGGCGCAGTAGTTATAAATTCAATAGTAAAAATAAATGTACTTTTAACTTGGAAGCAATCAGATATGAAAACATGGGCATCTTCCTACGAAATTGCTGGAATTTTTATGGTTATTGCAGGTTTATTAGTCTTAACACTGATACGAGAATCGAAAGCAGCCCAACAAGTTGCAAAGTCAGAGATTTCAAAAAAAGAGCCGACTATTTTAGAGGTATTAAAATCGATCGTAAAATCAGAAAGCGCATACCAACTTTTAGGCGGAGCATTTATATTTTGGATGGGTATTGGAGCCACGGTTACTTTAGCTACGGTATTTTTTGAAAAAATATGTCATGCATCCGCTCCAGTTCAAACTGAAGCCGGTATAGTAACTGCAGTCGCTCTAGGAGTAATCGGCATCCCCGTAGGTATATTTTTATCTAGATCTTTGACAAGACATACAGTTGCAATGGTCAGTCCCCTACTAGGGTCCTTAATTTTTTTCGGGCAGTACTTCATTAGCAATATCTGGTATTCTGTAATCCTTTCTGCTGTAGGATCTCCACTGTTAATCGCATATCTTATTTCAATTGGACCAATGCTAATCAAGCTCTTCCCTGGTGCAGGTGGTTTTGGCGAGAGAATCGGAATAGTTACCTCTCCATTTACATTTATTGCCGTATTCGGTGGATTTATTGCATCAATAGCTGTAGATACTACTCATAATTACCGAATAATTTGGATATTTCCAGCCATAGCTGGTCTAATTCACTTTATTTTTATGATATTTTTAAACAGCAAATATAATAAAACCAAAGCGCGCATTCCCTCACTTAAGGAACGCATTAAGTTATACCGAGGTTACTTAAACAAAAACAAAGTCAGCCTCTTAAAAGGCGAAGTTACCCAAAGCGATGCGAACGGTACGTTTTTCTTTGATAACGTCGAAAAATGGGCTACAGACATTCTAGAATCCAGTTTAAAACCTTTACCCGATAACCCTTAATGGCTTCTCAATTCAACTAGTCGCCTATGACGAAAAACCCCTAGGTACTATTTTTTAATGTCCATACTGGCACTAATACCATAAGATAGTTAAAATTATTTAGAATTAATCTTTTTTTAGATATTTACAATTTTAAAAACTTAAAGTAATTACGAATGACGGCAACCATGTTTTCGCCAAAACTTGATAAGTTCGACAAAATGATTCATAATAAATCAAGTGATTACTTAAAGAACGGCGAAATATTCTTAGGTGCAGTTAAGCTCAGACCCGAACTAGAATGGGGGCGATCTTTGAGAGGTGCAACTAAACTTGCTCTTCCGTTTAGCATGATTTTGTTCGGTGTTGCATTTTTTCATTCACCATCTTATTACGTAAAAACTTCAGAACGCTATCCAGTCATAATTATTACCAGCTTACAAATACTGATAGCTTGGAACTCGGTAGAGCACACACACATCTTTGAAACTATTGATTCTTTGCCTACTAACACTGTTCTAAAGCTACAGCCGAGAAAAGCAATCCTAATTGGATCCTCAAAATACTTTGTAACCAGTAAAGATCTAAATAAACTCAAAAGCTTGGTCATCGTAAGTAAATAGAACAAGAGCTAGTCTTGAAAAATTAAACAGACTGACAAACTACTTAAAACGAACTGATTCATTTTAAGAAAGCTGCTGAGATTACTTAACTACAGTTTCAGATTGAGGCTTGGTCTTCAGAAAAATGACTACTGAAATTACTCGGTGCTATAATTTATTTACAATATCTGTTTTAAAAAGAATTAAACCTAACTAAAGTGTTTGAACATCATAAAGAAAAAGAACTAGAAAAAGCTGAAACAAAATGGGAGAATGTAGAAAAATACTTGGAGGATATATTAACTATAGCCAAGACAGTAAAACCATCAGCGGTATCTTCTGACTTAATTTTAAAAAAAGGCGAAGGTCAGTACTTCAGCTTAACAAAGGCTCACCTCATTGAAGCAAGACGGGCACCTCAACACCGCGTGGGAGCTTACGGCGGACCTACAGTAAGGGTTGGTAAAGTACCAATTCACATGGGTGCCTTTTACGCCACGCAGACGGCACCTAGACCTGACGTTCTCACTACAGTGGACAGTGGAGTCTGCGTAATCACCAACAAAAGAGTTTCTTTTATGGGACAACGTTATTCCAAAACAGTTCAACTTATCCATCTCGTTGACTTTGACGACGACCCGTCTGACAGTACTGTAACTTTACACAGCGAAAGTTCTGCCAAATCTATTGGCCTTTATTACGGAAATGCAAAATTATTTACTATTTATTTACAAATCGCAATCAGTGATGCGAACGGCACAAAAGACCAGTTGATATCCCAATGGGAAAAAGATGTGGAAAATCATAAGTTGTCAAAGCCTAAAATGTTATCTGGAGACAACCCTCCCGTAACAGATAAGAGTAAACTTCCGGAAGAAAAAGAACTTAACGCACAACAAGATCAAGATTTAGTAGAAAGCCTATCAAAAAGTGAAAAACCAACAGCTAATCTTTCAGATAATAAGGCATTAGATCAGTCGATATCAAATTTTCCTCCCGGATGGTATCAAGATCCATATAAAAAGGCGCAGTACAGATGGTGGAACGGCCTTGCATGGACTAGCTACTCATCTTAAAGTAAAGACTAAATCATCAAACCACATCTGCAACATTTTGTTAGTAAGTACAAAGTTAAACCCGACTTTCCATAATTGATCTAGTAATAGTTAATAACATAATATATCTAGTTGTAAATTTAAATCGGATATTTGAACACAAAAAAACTTTGTTTTTCGCTTGAATTGCAAATATTTGAATTCCGAATATATATTAATTCCACAAGTTAAACAAAAGGTTCTTAGCTAAATAAGCTCATTTAAAATATTGATATAAAAAAATCAGCAGGCGAATTAAAACCATGTCACGATTAAGACATCACTCATTAAAAACTACTGTTATATTAACTGTATTTATTGTTGCTTGTATCAACATAATTTTTATTTACCAAAATTTAAACGATAATACTTCTAATGGGAGCTTATCGGTTAAACATAATGTCATAAACAAAAGTAATAATGAATCCAAAAATAGCTCACGGGCTGCTACTACAACATCGACAACTCCTCAAACCACAAGCCAAGGTTATTCCACTAAATCTACTACGCCCGTTAGCTCGCCAGTTTTGTTAAACAATTCACTTATTGCATACAATTCCCCAAACTATGGAGCCCCGATTCAAAATGACACCACTTCGGCAATTGTTGCTATATCGTCTTCAACAGATGGAAGTGCTTATGCCACGCTACGATCAGATGGACAAGTTCAAACCTTCAATATGACAAATTTTGGATCCTTACCATCTCTGCCAATGGGAGATTCGGCAACCGGAATCGCAATTGATTCTTCTGCAAGCGGATACTGGGTCGTAACTTCATTTGGGCAGGTATACAATTTCGGTGCAGTTCCGAACTGTGGGTCCCCCGATATTCCTCAGGGAGGTTGGGGTCAATACCCTGCTGCAATTGGAATCTATCTGGCAAAATCTACCCCAAGTTCGCCGAACGGATACTACGTACTAAGAGCAAACGGTGAAGTGGACGGCTTTTGTGGAGCAAATGTTCAAAGCTCACTCGCACTGCCTTATTATACTACCGCACCCATAGTGGCTACATCGATGTCCGTTGATCAAAGCACTGGAGGGTATTGGATCCTTACTTCTGAAAATCAAATTTATGACTTTAACGCTCCGAACTTAGGCTCACTATCTGGAACCTACAACGGAAACTCATCGATTTCAATCGCAAGCCTCGGGGATGGTGCTGGGTATGATATTCTGACGGCCAACGGTACGGTATACTCTTTTGGAACTGCCATTAACTACGGCTCGGTTGTTTCAGAAATGCCAGATGGGGCAATGGCAACTTCAATTACCATTGATTCGAAAACTGGGGGATACTGGACTGTAATTGACTGGTCTCCAAGAAGTGAATACTTAAATCCATTTCGATCTGTAACTTCGTTGGTACCTCAAGAAATTGATCAAGGAGTAGATTATTGTGGATCGGGTCCAATTTATGCTATCGGTTCAGGCACAATTTTGAACGTCTATTCAAGCGGTTGGCCAAGCGGAATCTTTATTGCTTACAAATTAACCAGTGGCATTGCCGCTGGGTACATTGTTTATGTCGCAGAAAATGTCACTCCGAAAGTATATGTTGGACAAGATGTAACCTCAAATACAGTTATAGGAATCCTAAACGATGCACTCACTTGTACCGAAACAGGATGGGCCAGCTTATCGGGATATAGTAACGGATATGCTGAAGCAAAATCTGAATATAACGGATCCAACTCAACGGCATACGGTATAAACTTTAGTCAGATGTTAGAAGATTTGGGTTCAAGGCCAGGCTTAGTGCAACCCGACGGTCCACCTGGTCCTATTCTAAGTTCTTGGCCCATTATCTAATTAGCTACTGTTATCTAATTAGATACTCCAAACTTTTTCTAAAAGATAATTTAACCAAGAATTTGTTAATTTAAAAAAAATTAAAATCCGTTATTAAAACCAAGGACCCGTTGACCAACATGAAGGCTGGAACCATGGGTTTGGATTACCAAGTTGATTTAATACGTCTTGGGCTACAACTCCATCAAAGGCCATTCCGATATGTCCCACAAAATCAAACGGACACTGATTTTGAATAAGTATGTTCGTAGCACCCTTCAAAAATGCATTTGTGTAAGGAGTTACAACTTCATCGTACTTAGTTTCAATTACAACGTATCTTGGTCCAGGAACCGTGTCTCCAGATGCAAACAGATTAGTTTCGAATTGAGACCCAGCTTCCTGTTCAGCCAATGCAGGCATAGAAAGATCACTAAATAGACTATTTGCGCCAACCAACAGATCCAAAGCATTACCTAAATTGGTAAGCCCGTCTAAAGTGGTACCGTGATTTGAGGGAGCTAGGCCAATGAAGGTTGCCACTTTGGACGCACCTCCTAAAAACTTTATATAGTAGTTCGGCATCATTCCGCCCTGAGAATGACCAACCAAATCTACCTTTTTAGCACCCGTAGCTGTTAAAACGTTATTTACCTCAGTTGCCAACTCACCAGCAGAAGTAGCTATGTCGCCCAGTGCCGTAATATTTTGAGATATAGTAACGCCATAGTTAAACGTATAAACGCAGTATCCTGCATTTGCGATGGTAGGAGCCAGATACACCCAGTTATCGTCTTCATTGGCAAAAGTAGCATTGACTAATATTACGGGATATGGATGCGAACTAGTTAATTTGCACCCAGGAACATTCGCACCCGGAGGAGGAGTGTTTGGCGAAAAAAAAGCCGAGGTGGCAGTAAATATGTTACCCACAGGATATTGGGTAGAACTATTTGACCAACCGGCCATTGCTGTCCCAGAGAAAAATACTGTTACCAACAGTGCCATCAAAACTGCCGAAATTCTAATTAAATTTCTCATTGAAAAATATTTCATAATCGTTAAAATTACCTTTCTGTAACGATAAACCACTTAATTAAAAGCTTTTAAATAAGTTAAACCTAAATTAATTAAAGTTCAAGATCCAAGTAGCTTCAAAAGGTGGTTAACTGAACACGGTGCGAGGTTTACCCTGTTCAAAACCTTGAAATTACCTTCTACAATTTCTTGAAAGTTAGAGCGGTATAACTGAGTGCAATCAATTGAACGCTTATAGTGACTGATTTCAGTTAGTTTTTTGCCTCTGATAGTTGTATCACTCTTCTTTCATACTTTTTAACACTGAAAGTGAAACAACTCACACTGCTATCACTGGACATTATTCAATAGCCTATATAAGTGCTGAAATATTTTCTACAAGATTGTTAAATCATAATCCTAAATTCCCGTAGTTTTGGGCACTAGGATTTTCAAATGCTCAAAAATCTCTCGTTGGACCTTCGTTGTCTCAGATATCAGTAACTTATCGGTATAAACTTTGCATTTTAAATTTCTCATAATCTGAAGTGTCTCTTCCATGGAGTAGTTACTACCCAAGGCATTATTTAACAATACGTAAATACACAAGGCAACAAAGTTAATTAATAAGTATCCCCGTAGAGTGGATTCGCTATGTACCCTAAGAGGGAGTATATCTAAATCGCTTTTGGCAATGGCAAAAAGTTGCTCTACTTTCTGCCTTTTGTAGTACAGGGGGACTATTTGTTTAATATCAATGTGAAAAGATGAAATTAATATAAATATTCCCTGTTTGAGTAACTCGGAATCGGTATTATCATCTATTAAGTCATCTTCTATTAAATTCACCAATATTTTATTGATCTGTTTCTGTTTTTTATCTGGATCTAAAATTACATAGGCATTGAGATTTAATCCGTCAATTTCAATTGGTTCGTGTTTAACATATAAGATTCGTTTGCCATATTTGATGGCATTGTTTGCAGTATTAAGACTTGGCGCTGTTTTTACAATTAATTCTTTAAATATTTTTCTTGATGCCGGTAATCTGGTTAGAAATGGTAATTTAGCTTCAGTAAGCTTTGTAATGTTTTCCTGTGAATAAAACCCTGCGTCAAGCAGTGCAATTGAGCTTGTAACCCCATATTCTTTAAGTTCTTCAAGCGTATTTGTAACTAAAGATACATCAGGAATAGATCCTGGCATATACCTGAAATAAAGAGGAGAACCAGACTCTTTGGTTGTTACAAACAAAAACTTAATTGACATCTCTATATTTGAATCAGAATACCCCCAGCTTGTAAACGGAATATGAATTTGATTTGGTAAAGCAGTTGAATCTATGATCAGTCCGTTTTCTCTGTCTTGTACGGTTTTAATGTAACTTTTAAAGAAACTGCGCAGTGTTTTTTCTTCCCCGATTGTTTTTAGCAATCCGCTTATTTTTTGAGAGCTGATATCTATACCTTTAAACAACTGACTGACATAGTTGCCAGTATAGAAGTTTTTAGCTAAAGACATGGCAGACGGGTTACAGATTTTATGGTAACTTAAAGCTAAAACTTCATTTGATAAATCAGGAAACGATTCTTGAATTACCTCATACAAAGGAGTTGATTTAATAGTTCGAAGCAAATCAGGCTAGTTGACGTAT
>JAJYVQ010000113.1 GCA_021791915.1 Actinomycetes bacterium
CGACTGTTGTAAATAATATTGAAACTGTTTCAAACTTGCCGTGGATTGTGTTAAATGGCGGGGATGCCTTTAGTGCGATGGGCAAAGATAGCTCCGCAGGATCTAGAATTTTTGCCCTTTCTGGTCACGTAAAAAGACCTGGAAACTATGAAGTCGAAATGGGAAAAGTAACCTTTAGGGATCTAATTTTTGATAATAATTACGGTGGTGGAATTGTAGATGGTCGATCGTTGAAAGCTTTTATTCCAGGAGGAGTCTCGGCCCCCTGGTTCGGTAAGGAGCACTTAGATCTGCCTCTAACACAAGAGGCGATTGCTTCTAAAGGTTCAATGCTTGGATCTGGTTCGGTTGTGGTATTTCACGACAAGACATGTCCGGTAAGAGCCGCATGGAGAATATCAAAGTTTTTTTACCGTGAGTCTTGTGGGCAGTGTACGCCCTGTAGAGAAGGATCGGGATGGATCGAAAAGATAATGTATAGAATTGAATCTGGAAATGGCAGAGTAGAAGACATTGACTTGGTTTTAGATGCCTGCGACAATATAGCCCCTGGACTTACGTGGCCACCAAAACAAACCACTATTTGCGTGTTAGGTCCATCTATACCTTCGTCGATTGTGTCAGCTATAAACATGTTTAAGCAGGATTTTTTGGATCATATAGAAAAAGGGAAGTGCAGTTTTGACTGAGAATAAACAACCCGATAATGAACAACCAGAGAATATAGAGATGCAAGATCCCTCTAAAGTTAAGCTAACAGTTGACGGAGTTGATGTTTTGGTCAACAAAGGTGAACTCTTGATTGAAGCTATATCGGCTGCTGGAAAGTATATTCCCCGATTCTGTTATCACCCGAGAATGAAACCAGTTGGAATGTGTCGAATGTGTTTAGTAGAAGTTGATTCTCCAAGAGGTCCGACACTACAACCTTCATGTTATATCCCTGTTGACTCAGACATGACGGTTTATACAGACAGCGAAGCAGTAAAGAAAGCACAGACTGGAGTTTTAGAATATTTACTTTTAAATCACCCCTTAGACTGTCCAGTGTGCGATAAAGGTGGTGAGTGCCCACTTCAGGACCAGGCACTGGCATACGGTCCAGGTGAATCTAGATTTGTGGAAGAAAAACGGCATTGGGCTAAACCGATCGCAATTTCAGATTTAGTTGAATTGGACAGAGAGCGTTGCATTCAGTGCGCCAGATGTACAAGGTTTTCAGAAGAAGTTGCTGGTGAAGCAGAGATAGACTTCTTGGGAAGAGGAGATCGCATCGAAGTGGCAACCTTTCCGACCAAGCCTTTTAATTCCTATTTTTCAGGCAATACAATTCAGATCTGTCCAGTGGGAGCCCTTACTGCTAAGCCATACAGATTTAAGTCGCGCCCTTGGGATTTAGAACAGGTTGAAAGTACGTGTACGAGTTGTGCTGTAGGCTGCAGGGTAGCCGTGCAATCTAGTGCAAATCAAGTTATAAGACTTCTTGGAATCGATGTGGATGAGGTAAATCAATCGTGGCTTTGTGATAGAGGTCGATTTGGATTCGAAGCAATTTACTCTGACGCTAGACTAACTTGTCCTCAGATGAAGATATCTGGAAATTTACAGGATGTTTCTTGGACGCAGGCAGTTGAAAAGATAGCCGAAATCTTCGCTGAACACCGACTAAAGAGTCCCAATAAAATCGGAGTAATCGGTGGTAATCGTCTTACCAATGAATCTGCTTATGCTTACTCTAAACTTTTCAAGGGCTTAATCGGTACAGATAACGTTGATTCGACTACACCTAACAGCGTATCGGTGAATTCACTTTATGCGCTAAATCGAGGAACTTTTTCTGATGTTACGAATTCGAAGTTGATTATAACCATAGGTTCTGATCTAAAAGAGATAGCGCCCATACTGTTTTTGAGAGTAAGAAACGCCGTGGTTCACGATGGTTCGAATTTAATTGAAATTTCACCGTCTTCAACCGAACTGTCTAAGTATGCGGTCCATCTTGGTGTAAACCACTTAAACTTTAGTGAAATTGCTACTGAAGTCTTAAGTGGAGTAGGAGAATCCACATCAGAAGCTCCCGCTTCTAAAAGTTTTATGACCGAGCAAATAAGTAAAGCTCAAGTGTTGCTAAGTGAAGCCATAGATGATAGCGACGAAGGCAGTTCTATCTGTGTTATTTACTCAAGTATTGATGCGATATCACCCCTTAATGAGTTGGATGAAATATTAGCTAGAATATCTGCTTTGGGTTCAGGCAAAATAAAGTTTATTCCAGCACTGTCAAAATCCAATGCGCAGGGTTCATTGGATATGGGCATGTACCCGAATTTATTACCAGGCAGAACTACTTTAAAGAATTCAAAGAAGTTTAGTAAACTTGGATGGGAAAAAGCACCTACTGAGTGTGGCTTAAATGCTTTTGAAATTCTGCAGAACGCTGCAAATTCTAAACTCGATACTTTAGTTCTGATAGGAACTGACCTTTCTAACGACGGTTATGATGCAGAATTAGTAAAAAGAGCACTAGAAAATGTGAAGAACTTAATTTCAATTGATACTCACACAAATAAGACAAACCAGACTGCTGATATATTGCTGCCTGCTTACTTTGACGCCGAACGTATGGGAACTGTTACGAATATGGAAGGCAGAGTGTCCGAAGTTAACTCTAAGACAACAGGACCTTCTTTAGCACAAGAGGACTGGGCCATAGTCGTGCAGATCGCCCAAGAGATGGGAGAAGATATCGGCTTTGAAACCTTAGAAGAGATTCAAAGTGAAATCTCAAGTACAGCTCCAGCTTATTTAGGGTTTAAAGTGGCGTTGAAAAAAGTTGGTGAAGTCGGAGCTGTAGTTCCTATTAAAAAACAGACTGTTTTAATAGCGAACAAAGTTCATGATCCAATTGAGGTTCCTGGTATATCTTCGATAAACCGACAGGGGGCTCCGATGAATGTAGGAAAGGTAGTACCAAATGAGTCTGCTGAACTTACAGGTAGCAATAACTCAAGAGTGCAAGAAACTTTTGATATAAATTCTAGTGAGGAATTTAAGTTGGAGTCGACACAAGGCGCTGCTGAAACCATGAAAAATAGCAGCAAAAGTACTGAAGCTAGCAATTCTTCAGATAAAAGTTCGAAAAAAGGAGATTCTTCTATAAATGATGCTTCTATAAATATTGTGGTAACCGAGTCTCTGTTGGATGACGGTACCCTTATTAAAACATCCGCTTCGTTGTCTAAAATTGGAATAGATACTGACGTTAAAATTTCTACTTTGTTTGCGAACAGGCTTGGAATTAAAGAAGGCGACAGCATTAAATTAAAGTTAGATTCTGGTGAAATAGTTTCAAAAGCCAAGGTCGATTCGGGTGTTGCAGATAATACTGTGGTTTTAAAGAAAATAGACGCTTATATTAAGATGTTCGGCAATAGTGACGTTTCTATTGAGGTGATTAAGTGATTTTTGGTACCGATCCACTATTTAATGCACATCTAGGTTGGGCTGTATTTTTAATTGTTCTAGTTAGGGTACTAGTTGCCTTTGTTGTTCTTTTGGTATCGGTCATGCTCATGATCTGGTTTGAACGCAAAGTAATATCAGATATGCAGAATCGAATCGGTCCAAACAGGGCAGGTCCTTTCGGGCTGTTGCAGTCAATGGCAGACGGTATAAAACTGTTTTTCAAAGAGGACTTGATCCCCGAACGTTCCGACAGATTTGTGTTTAAGCTTGCTCCTTACCTAGCAACAATACCTGCGTTTCTTACTTTTGCTATAGTACCAGTTGGAGGTTATTTAACAATAGCAGGCCACACTTTTGAGCTTCAGGTAGCGGACCCACCAATTGGCATACTATTTGTATTGGCACTTTCGTCAATTGCCGTGTATGGCGTGATGCTTGCAGGCTGGTCGTCTGGATCTAAGTATCCTTTAATTGGTTCGGTTCGAGCTACCGCACAGATGATATCTTATGAAGCTGCGATTAGTCTTTCTGTGGCTTCTGTAATATTAGTAAGTGCCTTAGGTAGTACTGGAATCAATTTTTTGTCTACTCGAGCTATCGTAAATGTCCAGGCGACATCTTTTGTACATTGGAATATATTTGAAGTTGGTATCATTCCGTTCGTGATCTTTATGATTGCAATTACAGCAGAGACGAACCGTCCACCTTTTGACTTTGTGGAAGCTGAGCAGGAGTTAGTAGGGGGATTTAACACCGAATATTCATCGATTAGGTTTGCACTTTTTTACTTGGCAGAGTTTATGAATACTATTACGATGTCGGCTATTGCTGTTACGTTATTTTTGGGCGGACCAGATGGACCTGGATTTCATTTTCTTACTTGGCTGTGGCCGATTCTTTGGTTTTCGGGGAAAACTTTGGTATTTTTATTCTGTTATGTGTGGGTCAGAGCAGCATTGCCCAGATTAAGATACGATCAGCTAATGGATTTGGGTTGGAAACTGTTGATTCCAGCATCTTTGGGTTGGTTAATTGTGATTGCTGTTCTCAGACTTCCAAATACTACAGATGAAATTTGGGCTTCATTGGGCGGGGCAATATTTTTGATCTTCCTGTCTGCAGTCTTTTTGTACAGAACGATTCAAATTGGAAAAGAAAAGACATTAGCAAAGCAGAACCTTAGCCTTGCGGCCTCCAATGAAGGTCGGCTTGACGTAGAGTTCTCTGATTTAGTGGGCGGTAGAATAATTCCACTTCCAGGAGTCGAAGAAGAGCTAGAAGAAAGTAATTTTAACGGTGAATCAAAGTCTTCTTCGATAAGTTCTCAAAGTTTTTTACAGGTAGGTGAAGACGAATGAGAAACAACTTTCTTGGCGGTTTTAAAGTAAGCTTTAAGCAGATTGTAGAACCCAGAGTTACAACAGAGTATCCCAAAGAGAAAAAGCCCAAGCCCCCTAGGCTACACGGTCGACATGTCTTGAACAGGTATGAAGATGGTATGGAAAAATGTATTGGATGTGAGTTATGCGCTGGAGTTTGTCCTGCAGACTGTATTTACGTGAGGGGTTTGGATAATCCAAAAGATCACCCGGTTTCTCCTGGTGAAAGATACGGTTATATCTATGAAATCAACTATTTGAGATGTATTCATTGTGATATGTGTGTGGAGGCTTGTCCGACCGAAGCAATTACCGAATCGAAACTTTTTGAATTTTCTTTTGTGTCTAGGGCTGATGCCGTATATACGAAAGCTGAATTGGTTGTAGATGACTCGGGTAAGCCCAAACAGTTACCTTGGGAAGATTGGCGTGAAGGTGAAGACGAACACACTTCGGCGTGGATGAGGGCCACCTCTCCTTCTGGAAATAGTGACTACGAAGGTGTTGTCGCATGGTCTTCTGAATTGGGATACGGTATTAGGCACCCAGAAGGCGGACAGAGCGACAATAGGGATGACGACCTTACTGGAAATATTATGTTAAAGGATGTTAAAAAAGATCACATTCCGATTGAACACGGAGGAAAAGTTATATGATAGCTACTACCTCTTATACCGATTCGATAACGTTCGCTCTCTGTACGGTTGTAATAATTTCAGGAGCTTTCGGAGTGGTGCTTTCAAACAACCCGGTAAGAGCTGTGTTGAACTTGATTATGACTCTTTTTGGCATAGCTGTTTTATTTCTTGAATTAAATGCAGACTTTTTGGCAGCTGTTCAAGTAATAATCTATGCAGGAGCAATTGTAGTTTTATTTTTGTTCGTGATTATGCTTTTGGGGGTGGACAAGCACGAAAACCTAAGCTCTGAGCCGTTGGTTTTGCAGCGGGTAGTTGCCGTTGTGGTAGGACTTGCATTTTTGGGAATGATAATTGGCTACGGTTGGGGCAACTTTAACTCCCATGGGTCTTATAGCGTAATTGGTCAGGCTAAAGGGGGAGATAGTGGGGTACTCGAACTTGCAAGAGCGACATTTACTTACTATCTGTTGCCATTTGAAGTAACGTCAGTGTTACTTATCATTGCTGTAATTGGTGCTGTGGTACTGATTGCAAGAAGCGGACATGCCGATGAAGAGGTGGATACCTCTGAGGCGAAAGTAGGGGATTTAGATGGAGGAAACAATAATTATAATGAACTTAACCAGGCAGATTCTAATTTAATCAATGGAGAAAATTCGCAGAACATACCAAATTCAGAAGCAGATGTGACAGAAGCAGATGTGCTCATCGAACAAGATGAATTGATGTCAAAAAATGAGGACTTATCTGTTTTAGTTAGTGAGGGTAAAACTGAAGAATCTAACTCGACTTCAAATTTAAGCTCTAAAGAAGATTCGCATATTAACGAGGAGCAAACTGTAAAATGACGGTTTCATTATCTTACTATTTAATATTAGGAGCGTGTCTTTTTACGATCGGGCTTATTGGTCTGCTTGTAAGACGCAATGTTTTAATTATGCTCATGTGCGTGGAACTTATGTTAAATGCATCAAATCTAACTTTTGTAGCTTTTGCTGCCAAGTTAAAAGATGTAGGTGGTCAAGCGGACGTATTCTTTATTTTAGTTGTGGCAGCTGCCGAAGTTGTTGTAGGTTTGGGTATTATCGTATCGATTTATCGAAAACGAATGGGCGCAACTGCAGATGATCTATCTTCACTAAAGGGTTAATTAAGATGAAGCTAGTTTATTTAATTCCCACATTTCCACTGCTTGGCGCGTTGTCGCTTGTTTTTTTTGGTCGAAAGCTCAAAGAGCCGTTGGCTGGTTATATAGCGACACTTGCAGTCGGACTATCTTTTATCTTTTCAATAGTTGTATGGATAAGTTTTCTTAGTTATAAAGGAAATGTCTTTGTTCAGCATATGTTTGTTTGGATTAACGTCGGATCATTTAAAGTTGATGCGGCGTTGCGGGTGGATCCTTTGTCATTGACAATGGTTCTGTTTGTAACAGGTGTATCTACTCTAATTCACTTCTATTCGGTTGAATACATGCACAAAGACATTGACTTTCCAAAGTTCTTTTTATATTTGAATCTCTTTGTAGCTTCGATGATACTGTTGGTTTTAGCTAACAATATGTTGTTGACTTTTGTGGGTTGGGAAGGAGTAGGAGTCTGTTCTTATTTCCTGATTTCCTTTTGGCACGAACGTCCCACGGCAGCTACTGCTGGGAAAAAAGCAATGATCGTTAACCGAATAGCTGATGTAGGATTTTTGCTTTCCATGTTCTTGACTATTCACTACGTTCATTCACTTAACTATTCATCGATATTTTTAGCTGCGGGGCATCTATCTAAGCCCACAATTGATGCGATAGTGTTATTGGCATTTGTTGGAGCTATGGGAAAATCCGCTCAGACCCCACTTTATGGCTGGTTAGCAGATGCCATGGAAGGTCCTACCCCTGTCAGTGCTTTAATTCATGCAGCAACTATGGTAACAGCAGGTGTTTACCTTATGGTTAGACTTTCTCCGCTGTTGGCGTTTTCACCGGATGTAGCCCACGTTATTGCTATAGTTGGAATACTTACTGCATTTTTGGCAGCAATGGCAGCTACTGCCCAAGACGATATTAAAAA
>JAJYVQ010000114.1 GCA_021791915.1 Actinomycetes bacterium
GTGCAATATTTAAGACTACTCCGTCAGGATCTGCACTCTGATTTAGTAACTTTAAAAATATTACAATAAACACCACAGACATTGCCGTCAACAACCCTGACACTACAGATTTAATAAAGGCAGGCTCCATCATAGTCGACGTTGACATTTGACCAGCAACGAACCCTACTAATACAAACTCAAACGCACTAATCCCAAATATCAGAGTATTAAACAGTCCGTAGAAAAGACCCACTAAAAACCCGAATACTGCGCCTTTTTCAGCGCCTTTTTTAAGAGCAACCACGATAACAAGAAGCGTCATTAAATCTATGTGCACGCGATCAAAAGTATATACATCTAAAATACTTATCTGTATTAATAAAACTATTATCACAAGAAGTACAAGCTTTAAGTAGTACAAACTAAATACCTCAACTCAAAAATATCTGTATCAACTGCAAAACATTGCCTTTTTCGATAATACCGAATTACTACTTCTAACACCACTAAGGACTCGGTAGCCACTGCAAAACATCAACATATGTCAATGAAGAAAAATCTACAAACGGATGAACGGTTATAGAGCCTTGTAAATTTCCAGGCTTAATCGAGACATTAGAAATATATCCGACTGGAATTCCAGGAGGATAGTCTCCGCCGTTTAAGGAAGCCGTGTATACAACTTGATTTATATATGGACTAAAAGTCGGGGGAACAAAGGTTAGCGTCAGATCATCCGAACCGTTTTGTCCGTTAACTAGTGCAAAAACTGGGGTAGTTGCAACTGAAGTAGTTGCTGGTGTACCAGCAGAAGTTGTACCAGCAGAAGTTGTTGTAGTTGTGGAAGTAGTTGTAGTTGAATTTGTAGTTGTAGTACCGTTTGACGAAGAAGCATTCGAAGTAGGCGTCTGGGTCTGTTTTGCAGTAGCTTGTGGATTGAAATAAAGGACTACGCTCACCGCATTATTTGGGTCAGTAATCAATGAAACTATACTAGTTGAAGCTCCCGCAGACACAATTTTTCCTACCAACCCGTCAACGGTAACTACGGTCATCCCGACTCCAATTCCATCTGAGGTCCCCTTGTTTATTTCAATTGTATTTATTAAATTAGATATTGAATTTGAAATTACTTCTGCAGTAACTTTTGGAATTGACCCCGAATATGGGAGATTTTCTAATGCAGTTAGTTCTTTTAGACGTTCTAGGGCGTCTTGATTTGACTTGAGTTTCTTACTAAGTCGACTAACTTGATCTTTGAGAACTTTATTCTGCGAAGCAATCTGATTGTAGTTAGATGCACCGATAATGGAATTGGCTATCGGATTCAATATAGATTGAACTCCATTTTGAATCGGAGACAGCATATCTCGGGTCGAATTTTGTAGCTGTGAAATTTTAGAAGAGAGAGGACCTCTGTAGGCAACTGTAACGATAGTTAGACTAAGTAATACTAAAAAAATTACGGTGGACTGTCTTCGTGATCTCTCACGCCTATTCCGCCTCTTTTTTCTGACCACTTTTACTAACTGGATGATGCAAGCAAAGAGTCCTTAATTGCAGGAAATGATTCCAAACACTGGCCAGACCCAATTGCTACACAGTCCAAGGGCGCCTCGGCTACATAGATCGGCATACCTGTTTCAGAATGCAGTCTAACATCCAAACCGTGTAGTAACCCTCCACCTCCCGTAAGTACAATTCCTTGTTCCATGATGTCTGCTGCCAACTCTGGTGGTGTTTTATCTAACGTATTTTTTACAGCATCGACTATAGCTTCAACCGGTTCTGCGATAGCTTTCCTGATTTCTTTGGTAGAAGTTACTACGGTCTTGGGAAGACCTGTAACCAAATCTCGACCTCTTATCTCTGCGGTTAGCTCCGCTTCTAAAGGACATGCAGAACCAAGTGTAATTTTAATTTTTTCTGCGGTTCTTTCCCCAAGTGCCAAATTATACTCTTTTTTTATAAATGCGATAATCGCTTCATTTAGCTCGTCGCCAGCTACTCTGATCGACTGACTGACAACGATTCCACCTAAAGAAATTACTGCGACTTCTGTGGTTCCTCCTCCAATATCAACTACCATATTCCCAATCGGTTCGTGTACTGGAAGTCCAGCCCCGATGGCAGCTGCCATAGGCTCTTCTATTATGTAAGCCCTCCTAGCTCCAGCATATTCGGCAGCTTCTAAAACCGCCCGCTGTTCAACACCAGTGCAACCAGAGGGTACACAGATTATCATATCTGGTTTTGCCCATCTTTTAGAATGAACTTTGCCAATGAAGTATCTAAGCATTCGCTCACAAATTTCAAAGTCAGCTATGACGCCGTCTTTAAGCGGTCTGATGGCTTGAATATGGCTCGGAGTTCGTCCGATCATCTTTGCAGCATCTGCTCCAACGGCAAGTGGCTTTCCGTCTTTTGTGTTAATCGCCACCACTGATGGTTCATTGAGGATTATTCCCCTTCCTCTGACATAAACTAGAGTATTTGCGGTTCCCAGATCAACTGCCATATCCCGCCCAGGAAATAAATTAAACGAGCCTTTCATATATGCCCTCCAAAAAAAGAAACTTTAAATTAATATTCTACTAGCTAAAAACCGTCTATAACATTCAATTTTGAATTACCTATACGAATCTGGATAACTTAAATCTACAGATGATCAAATATCTGAAATTTAAAAACTACCTAAAATAGCTTATATCAAAGCTATTTCACTTAAAAATAGACCAGTTTAATAAAGCTTTAAAGCACAAAATCTGGAAAAAATAGGCTGATCTCACGAGTTGCAGATTCAGCGGAATCTGAACCATGAACTATATTTTCAGTCATCTCAGTGGCAAAGTCACCGCGAATAGTGCCACAATCTGCGTCTTTTGGATTCGTGGTTCCCATCATTTTGCGAACAATCGACCAAGTGTCTTCGGGACCTTCTACTACAAAAACAAAACTAGCAGACCTAGTTATAAAGTTAACCAATTCATTAAAAAAAGGTTTGTCTTTGTGTTCGTCGTAGTGCTTTTGAGCCGTTTCTTTTGAAATTGTTCCAAACTTACCAATTCGGATTTTTAGTCCTCGATCTTCAAATCTGGAAACTATCTTGCCGACCAACCCTCGCTCGACTCCGTCTGGTTTTATAATTACTAAAGTTTTATTCATATCTATAATATGCTACACGATTGATTTCATGTCGCCCACAACATATAAAGAACCAGTTATAAGAACCATATCTGGATCATCAATACTTTTGGCCAAATCAACAGCTTTGGAATAACTTTTTTCGACTGCACAGTAAGAGTTTACAAAGACCTGCTTACACAAACTCAATAGCGAATCCGCTGACATTTTTCTAGGAGAGTTGGGCTCTACTACTATTACGTTTTTTACCCTGTTTTCAATATTTAAAGATTTAAGCATATTAAGGGCATCTTTGTTTTCTAAGATTCCGACGATTAAGTTAATGTTTTTCGGAAATGTCAGTTCACAACTTAACGCTTTTCCGAGAGCAACTGCGCCATGAACATTGTGAGCACCGTCCAACACAACCAAAGGATTGTTGCTTACTATTTCAAGTCTGCCGGGTACCGAAATCTTAGAGAGAGTATTTCTAACAATTTTGTCGCTTAGGCTTTTGTCAAAAAACAGTTCAGTACCGACAATCGATCCGACAGCGTTGTTGATTTGGTGTTCACCAAGTAATGACAAGTAAACCTCCGAAAATGAGCTGTACGGAGTTTCGAAGTCGATAACCCACCCCCCCACTGCCATAGTTTTATTTACTATGCGAAAATTATTGTTGATAGAGACAATCTTATCTGCTCCAAGCTTTTGAGCCTGTTGTTCCAACAAGTCAGCAATATTTTTGTCTTCTTCTACTATCGTAACCAAGCTGCCGGGTTTAACAATGCCGACTTTTTCCATGGCAATTTCTTCTTTTGTATTACCCAAAACTTCTGTATGATCCAATCCAATATTTGTAATAACACAAGACGTCCCGTTTATAACGTTTGTGGAATCCCACTTTCCACCTAACCCCACTTCTATCACTTGTATATCTACACCACAGTTAGCAAAATACGAGAAACTAGCAGCTGTAAGTAGTTCAAATCTCGTTGGAGTCACAGAAAGCTGCGATTCTATTCCAGATAAGATGTTGAATATCTCACAGAGATCCCTCTCTGAAATAGGGTCCAAATCGTAGCTGATTCGTTCATGTATTCCACCCAAATCGGGCGAGGTAAAAGTTCCAACCGCTAAGTTCATTTCTTTCAACAGCGAACTGATTATTCTAGCTGTAGAGCCTTTGCCGTTAGTTCCTGCTACGTGAAAAGCAGGTGCACAATCCTGAGGATCCCCCAAATATTTGCAAAGCTCTCTAATTCGCTCAAGCGTCGGCATCCGAACTTTTATTTCATGTGACCCAAGTTTTTCAAAGTCGATATGAGAGTCCAACCATCTTCGGCATTCCTCGTAACTTGAAAGCTGAGACATTTACAAATCTTTAGTAGTTTACCGGATCGGTTTGATGCATTTTTTGAATAGAATAGTCTATTCCATATGCGCAGCCGGCTCTTATAATATTCCTAGTTGCATTAATAACTGCATCATTAGTTTATCCGTATTTTAATCAGGAAAATTTCTTAAAATTATATATCTATTATCGAGCTGGTAGGATTTTGATTGCCAGTTTTTTCAAAAAGGTTTAATCAAATTAAGTCTTAAACTGTTACTGAGTTGTTAACTTAACGAAGTCATATTCATAAATATAAGAGCCATTTTAAAAAAGTGGTAAAAAATACAAGTTACAAAAATTCTTAATCTGCTACTATTTAATGAAGAAATAGTAGCGTCATTCGAAAAATACAAAGATAATCTTTACTTTCTTCTAAAACGGAAACAAGAAATTACCTGTTAATGCTTCCCTTGGCTACAGATCGACAGTATCAAATATATCAACTGTATAAAATGGGTCAAAAGTTTACAATATCGTTGAAGCCAACTGACAAGGTTTCAATTTTATTAATATTATTTAAAACAGGAGGTTGTCATGGAAGTCCAAAACGATAAGTATGAATGTGAGATACGATGGACTAACAAGGCAATACCTCATATAAGAGCAGCTACTATCGCTGATGTAGGCTTTGGACAGGGATATGCCTGTTCAAAACATCATATAGCTACTCTATTAGATCAAATTATAAAAGTCAGAGGAGAGAGATCTAAATATTTTGGCCCTGGAAATAACGACCAAAATATAGTCTCAGACGCAGGATATTTATTTTTAAGACTGAGAGAAAAAGCTGAAGAGAATTTTATATTATTGCCTGAGATTTCTCGTCTATTTCTTAAGGGTTACGCAGAAGGCGTAAATCAGTTTTTAAAGTTGGCAAAACCAGATGAGTTTCCAGATTGGATACGACAAGCAACTTGGATCAAACCTATCTCAGAATTTGACTTAATGGCCTACTGCACTGATATAGCATTGGCTGCTGGCATGAGAAACTTAATTTCGTTCATGGCAATCGCATTGCCACCTGACGAGAACGGTCCCCGACCGACACCAGATCTGTCGACTCTTCCAGGAGGCAGTCTAGCTAGCAATGGATGGGCGATAGGGAAAGATATCAGTTACAACAAAAAAGGAATGCTGTTGGGTAATCCGCATTTTCCGTGGGTTGGGGAAAATAGATTTTGGGAATGCCACCTCACCGTCGAAAATCTACTTGACTGCTACGGAGCCACTCTGATAGGTGCACCCGGTATTCTCATAGGTTTTAATGAAAATGTGGCATGGACCCATACCTTTTCTATCGGAAAACGGTTTATACTTTACAAGCTCGAACTTGTACCCGATAAACCCGATCGCTACCGTTACGGAAACGAAGTTCGAGAAATGACGAAAACCAAGGTAAATGTAGATGTCCTAGGATCCAACGGCACTACAACTGTCGAAAAACAGATATACTCAAGCCACTACGGTCCAATACTTAACTTACCGATCTTGGGATGGACGGAAAATTACGCCTTTAGTGTGAAAGACGCAAACGAAGACAATCTATCATTCATTTCACAGTTTATTAGGATGAATCTTAGTAAATCACTAGAAGATTTTAAGTTAGCACACGAACAAGAAAATGGGATGCCTTGGGCTAATACGATTGCTGCAGATAATAAAGGTAATACTTGGTATATAGATTCTTCAAGGACTATTAGCCTCTCTGAAACTGGAAATGAAATTTTAAAAAAGAAATTGAGAGACGACCCCCTAACAAAGATGCTTTATGAAAACAGAATATTGATGCTAGACGGATCAGATCCAGACTGCGACTGCGAAATTAGGCCAGATGCACCCATACCTGGATTAATTCCCTATTCTGATTACCCACAAATTTCAAGAACTGACTTCGTCTTTAATGCCAATGACTCGGCATGGCTAACCAATCCAAACGAATTAATTGAGCTCGCAACTTATCTGCAAGGTCTAATAGAGCCTCCTAGTGTTAGAACAAAAGCCTGTCTAAGTTTTTTAATGTCCTATGTAGTCGGGGATGAAAAAAAGATGACTCTTGAAGACATGATTTCATATGCACTGTCAAATAAGTCCGTTTTAGGGCACCTTATTAAAGATCAGCTGGCGGATTTTTGTCTACAACTTACAAACTCATCGAATGACTTAGACGACAAATCTGTATATCTATTAAATCAAGCTGCCGACGTACTTCGAAGTTGGGATGGATACTTTAATTTAGATTCAAAAGGAGCGGTTCTGTTTAGGGAAATAATCGCAGGATTTAATTTATCCGATATCAAAGACAAAGGAAATCTTTTTAAGGATAACTTTGATCCTTCTTTTCCTCATATGACTCCGTGCTTACTTGTAGATCCAGAAAACGGAAGAGTTATCAAAGACACTATATTACAAGCTATTGTCGCACTCAATCAAGCGGAGCTGAATTTGGAAGCTTCTTTAAGAGAAGTGCAGTTTGCTTATCTGTCTAAGGTCAAATATTTTGTACATGGAGGACACGAAACTGACGGAGTAACAAATATTCTGACTCCAGTAAGTGAACTACCGTATTCTTCAAACGAGCCTAGAGAGGATCTGGAAGTTGCTGGAGAATTTATAGCAGAAAGAACCAAAAAAACCGGTCTACGAAAAGGTGGCTACTCAGTTTGTCATGGAACTTCATTTTTTTATGCTTTAAGTTTTACTGAAGATGGTCCGATTGCATACGGATTTTTGACTTACGGTCAAGACGAAAACATAGATTCATCAAATCATTCGGACCAGATACAAGACTACATTGATAAAAAGCCTAGAAAATTGCTTTTTTACGATCATGAAATCTCAACATGTCGAGACCTTAAAGTTGAAATTGTAAAAAATTAACTTTACTTAGTAGTTCAAGTGAAATACTGCCC
>JAJYVQ010000115.1 GCA_021791915.1 Actinomycetes bacterium
CATGAGAAGATGGTGCTAGAAATAGGTGGCACTGTTTTGCGTTACGGCAGATTTTATGGACCGGGAACTTACTTTGTAAATGACTTACCAGAGAATCCGAGAATTCATATTGACGAGGCGGCTCTTAGCACTCTACTGGCTATAAATACAAAAAGTGGAATTGTTACGATTTCAGAATAAAATTATAATCAGAGTATTATTAATTTGTCTGGTTCTAACATGAGCTATTAAACAAGTCGTAAATTAATCATTGTACTTCTATGAAACTAGATCATAGGCAAAACATAAAGAATCAATATCAGTTTAGAGTCTTCGAACTCACATTTAGCAATTCTATATCCTTAAGTTAGTCATGAATAAACGAGAATTTAAGCTTTTATCGGTTGTAGTAATAAGCCTAGCATTTGGGGCGATCGACGGCAGAATGTCTTATCGGGACTTTCGTGGTCACTTACTTGTGATCTGTGCAATTGCAGTAACTGTTTTATTTGCTTTAATCAGAGGACGTAAGCGCCAAAAGTTAAAAAGTTTAAATTGGCTTAGAAGTACCAGAACTTCAATTTATAGTTATTTTACAAGCCCCAATATGTGGGGAACTGGTGTTTTGATATGGTTGTTATTCTTTTTGGCATACTTTAGCTGGGATCTAAACAGTTTTTTGCATCAAAGTCACAATCTTCCTACTTTAAGTTACCTAATTGGAAGAATAACTAGATTCTACTTTGGCAAATTTGCGTTAACAACAGTGTGGCTTATAGGTGGCTGGTATTTGGCTTCTGGGATGTTTAAAAAACAGAGTGCTGTTGACCGTCCTGAAAAATCAAGTCTGTAGAAAAAGAGTCAACGAGAATATGATAATAATTGAACAAAGACCTGAACCTAAAAAAGTGTTTAGCAGAATGAATTGTCTGAATTGAAAGCTTTGAGATGATTGTAGGATTGGTAATAGGCGACGTAATTTGGTCAGTAATAGGCAGTTTATTTGCTATTTGGTTATTAATTACTTTTATACAAATAAATGACAAGCGAGTGCCTAATTTTATTAACGTTTTGCAATATTTTCTTCACTCTTGGCTGGGTCGAATAGTAATACTGTCTGCATGGGCTGAGATCGGTTGGCACCTGTTTTGCCAAAAACCTTAATTAACAAAGTAATGAGTAAATTTTTATTACTTTAGGATTAGATACTTCAGATGAGATCCTTTTAAGTTCGTTTCATTTGCATTTAATGGGTATTTATTTTCACAGTGTAAGACACTTTAAGTTACTCTGAGCTATTCTAAGTTGTTTCTTAAATAACAGAATGGTTACATCTGATTACCACTTTTTAAATTTCCTAAAATCTTACATCGCAAGGTTGGTTGCAAATTTATTAGATTTTAGTTGCCGTCAAAGTCAATCTTGACAAATAAGATTTAATGTGGTTAGCTTTTGTCGCATAAATACTCAAATAATCCTTATATGAGTTTTAAAATACTTAAGATACAACATAACCTGATGGGATACCTTCATTTATTTGATCTAAATATTCAGATAGACCGTAGCCTACTGACTCGTTGTCTAGCTTCCATCGAGTCATCCCTTCTGAGATTCGCGTTGTTAGAAGTTCACCGTTTGAATTTTTACGTCGGTTTCTTAAAGGAACGATATTGAATACCTCTCCGGTAATATTCCAAGTTTTATCCATAGCTTTTAAAGTTACAGAAATTGACTTGTGAAGTAAATTCTTTGTATCCCAAGTCGTGTCTATGGTACAAGAGTTACAAATGTAGAGGTTACTTTTTTGCCAAACAAAACCAGTTGTAATGATTTCATCTTTGCTTCGTACGATATTAGATGCCATAAATCCAAAATCTTCGGTAAAATTTCCGGTGAGCCAGCGGTAGTAAAGCAGTGCTTGCCATGTTCTAGGTCCCCAGGAGTGGTCTCTTAGACCGTAGGCATTTAATTCATAAGAGTCTGAGCCTATTTTAATAGCTCCTTTAACTTTGATCAACTGTTCATAGTGCCCGCGAGCAAATTCATTTCCAGGAATTTCTGTAGTTTCTTCGGGTTCGCCTCCGTAAGGTAATGAAAGTTTGAGTATCTTAATGGTGGCGGTACATTCAATCTGAGGACTGTTTAAAAAAGCTTCCTTTGGGTCGTTTAGAATTAACGGATTAGCCAACTTAAGAGTAGAACCGACATAATCTACTGAAAGTTCTTCGAACGGTTTGATAACTTGAATTTTTAATCCGTCTGCGTCAAAAGAATTGTTGCTTGTTATCTCTGGTCTTTTGAACATGAATGCCACGGTATTATCAGGTAAATAAAGGCAAATTGTCTGTTCGGCATACTGTTCGTTGGGCCGGTTGCCCAATCTGAAAAATCCTCCTAGTTTAAGGTGTTGATCATAAAAATTGAAATACATGCTTTCGTTAAAAGTCTTTTCATCGGCAGGGTCGTGCATGAATTCGTCTGAAGCGTTAAGTCTAAGTGTCATGCAGACTATCTTATAGCTAATTGATAAATTTTTCCAAAAAGACTAGTTTAGGTGGTATACAAGTTTATTAGTTGCCAGTTAAATGAATGAAGAAGCTATATCAATATCAGAAGCACTCAAGAATCTACTCACTCAAAGATATTCCCAACCAGTAGAAATTAGTCGATTAGTCAGATTAACTGGCGGTGCATCAAAAGAAACATGGGAGTTTGTTGTCAGTCTTGAGTCTGGTAAAGAAAAAAGATTAATTTTAAGGAAGGACAGAAAGGGGAGTCCAAAAACTAGTTTAAGATTGGAAGCCGATATCATAAAAGCAGCCGATTCTAACGGTGTTCCAGTCCCAGATGTTGTATATTCGGAAGACTTTCATCCGATTTTGGGTTCGTTTATGATAACCGATAAAATTGAGGGCGAAACCATCCCTAAAAAGATACTAAAAGATGAAAGGTTTGTTGAAACTAGAAAATCTTTGACAGCTCAGCTAGGCAAAATATTGGCCGGAATTCATTCTGTGAACTGCGAGAAGATCGAAGCAATTGGAAAATTAGAAGATCAGTTGAAGTTTATCTCTGAGTTGTACTACGGACTAGGGTACTATCTTGCGGCTTTTGACTTGGCAATTAATTGGTTGACTGAACACAAAATAGAAGATACAACCGATCAAGTTTTGGTTCACGGAGATTTTAGAAACGGAAATTTTATAGTGACTGAAGATGGTATTGTGGCTGTTCTAGATTGGGAGATGGCCCACTTGGGAGATTTCCACGAAGATCTGGGATGGCTGTGTGTTAAAGCATGGAGGTTTGGTTCAGACAAGACAGTTGGTGGATTTGGAACTGTAGATGAACTTATCGATTCTTATGAAAGATTATCCAATCGAAAAGTTAACTTAGAATCGTTAAAGTGGTGGGAAGTATTGGGTTGTTTAAAATGGGGGATATTTTGTATCCTACAGACCTCACTATTTTTGAAAAATAAAAATAGGTCGGTCGAATTAGCTGCCATCGGAAGACGAATTTGCGAACAGGAATGGGATCTTTTGTCTTTAATTCAACCGATGCAGGATAACAGTAGCAAACAAGTTCACGACGATTTTGATGTAGGTTCGATATTGGAGGGCAAAGACAGAACTGAAATTGAAATTCCAACGGCAGTCGAGCTTCTTGAAGCAGTTGAAGATTTCATAACAGAATCATATTCTAAAACTGACGACAGATCTGTTAGCTACTATTCTAAAGTCGCAGCTAATTTAATTGAAATCCTAAAGCGAGAGTTGACCATAGGACCAAGCATCAAAAGCAGTTTTACTTCACAGCTTAATCGGCATGGATTTAATTCTGAAAAAGACCTCGCATTGTCAATAAGACATAATCCAAAGTCAGATTACGAAATGAATTTTGAATTAATTAAACACTTAGTAACTTTGAAGATGGCAATTTCTCATCCCGGGTATGACAATAAAAACTAAGTTAAAATTATAAACCAAACCCTAAATTTGTCATTATCAGTTTTGTGAATTAAATTTAAGTGGAGATCCCTTAAAGTTTCCAATTTTTCAAAGTGAGTACATATAAAAATAGTTCACGATCCATTCGCTAAAACTGATTTAAAAAAAGTATATTATGTGACCCTTAATAATTTAATTATGTTGGACTAGCTTGGGCTACTGAAGTATCCAAGCGGTAAATATTGTTTTTCAAATGCTGGACAAATAATAAGGTTAAGTTAATTGCTTTTTAAAAAAAGTTTTAGTAATAGATAATTATTTGCATGAATTTAAGTAACTACATTATTTATCTAACAAAAAAATGCCAACCCAACCAACACCAACACAAAGTCAAAGTTAATTTCAATATGAATTGCTGTCTTAAGCTGTTAATTAATTTTATGAAATCAGGTACTTTATTCTTAAATAACAAGCAAAACAGTTCGTAAAACACTATTAAGGAAAAAAGAATTATCCAACTTCCATAAATATTTATATTTATAATTGCTGCTAGAAAAATCATTTCGCTTTATTCACTGTTTTTGTGACCAAAATATATCCGATACTCAACCATATTGCAAATGATGCAGCTAGAGTTAGTCTATTGTATCTAATTAATATATTTAGCATAGAACTGATAGTCGGATAAAATTTGCGAGGCAAATTGAATAGCTCATATAATTCGTTGGTTGTTACGGCAATTGCCAACAGTGACCATCCAACTATAATATAAATGTAGAACCTTCTTTCGATAACGTTTGCTGTTGAGCTGAGACTTTTGCTAAAAAATTCTGATGGCTGTGGATTTTCTTTAAGGTGTTTTCTTCTATTATAAAAGACCATTAAAATAAAAAAAGAAACCGGTAAACCTGTCGATATTTCAGCCTGAATCGTAAACGTATGAGCATAACTTTGAATGAGATCTAAAAAGGCACCAGGAATTATCAGACTTCCTACAATTAATTTCCTTCTTATTGAATTTGACACCTAGTTCCCTACAAGTTTTGGTAATTCTAATGTTTAAATCATCTAATAGAAACTATTAAAGGGCTCGATTTGTAAACTTAGTTATTTCTTATACAACGTCAATTACTCTAGTTTAAACTAGGTAACCTATTACAACTTTTCATATTGATTGATCGGTTACTTCCTGTTGATACACTCTCGATTGCTAAATAAGGTGGATGAATGGAGTAGTTTATTTAGTAACCTCTCAATCTCGGTAGCATGTATAAATTTACGGGCGATTAAGTATTACTAGAGTATTGTTTCTTAAGTAGAAACAAATTTATAACTTGTCTTAATTGCCAAGTGTTTTGAGCTTCAATAAGTAAGTTATAAAATAACTAAATTGTTTAAATCAATTCAGCTAGCTTGTGAAATGCTTATGGTATAATTTTGTTGAAGTGTTAATATTTGGTTTGATAGCATACACATTGCCAGAACATACAGAATATCAGAGCATACATAATGTCAGAACTGTTAGCAGAAGAAGTTAGAGTTCCCAATAGCGAGCCAGATGAATTTCAAATAGTCCCAAAAGTCGGGTTAATATTTGTTGGTGTGGCAGTCATAGCCTTATTAGTTGCTGTATCAACTAATTCTTTGTGGGCAATAGATTTTTTCCATGTAGTTGGCGGGGCAGCGTGGACGATCTTAGATTTATTTCTGGGATTTGTATTAGGACCGATTTTAGGTAGACTTTCAATTCCGGCTAGGGCTGAATTTACTAAAAGGTTTATGCCTAAGATGCTTCTTATAATGCCTACGGTTGTTTTGTGTACGTTAGCTGGTGGCTTTCAGCTAGCCAAACATGAAGGAAGACTGATAGCTCACTATCCAGATCACCCGTGGTTAGTGGCATCTTATATCGTGGTTGCGGTAATGGCTCTGGTTGCTCTAGGTTTGTTGGAGCCTGCCAATGTAGCTGTTCTTTTTGAGCTAAAAAAGCCCACTCCAAACGGAGAGGTAATAGCTAAATTAATGAAGCGGTTTATCTATTCAGCTGGCGTTACTGGAGCTATGCAAGTAGCTACCTTGATAATAATGACAAAACTTGCCACATCATGACCAAGACCAGTGAAGTAACTGTAAGAAAATTGCCTCCTGTAACACATCTTTGTGTGGTGTCGATGGCTCTTGTCATAGGGGCTGGAGTGTATATGGTATCTGAGATACCTTCTAATCCCAACTATTCTATAGTCTTCTTGTTAGTTGGATTAAGTATTCTAATTTTTGTTATAAATGCTTTCCTTTTGGTCAACGTGAAGACCTTCAATTGGAAAGTATTTTTACAGGTCATTAAGTGGACCTTGTTGGCTTATTGTGTTATTTCTGGGGTATTAATTTACATTTTTGTTTACGACAAAATGTCAGGTAAATCTTTGGATTTATTGATAGCATCACTA
Source organism: Actinomycetes bacterium (assembly GCA_021791915.1). Classification (GTDB taxonomy): domain Bacteria; phylum Actinomycetota; class Acidimicrobiia; order Acidimicrobiales; family JABEUL01; genus JAJZNL01. Next base: position 6,377 of record JAJYVQ010000115.1, read on the forward strand.
GTTCTCTTTGCTTTGAATGTACCGTTAAATATTGCATTTACGGTTGCGAGGTATCAGTAAAGTCAAATATTCGCTTATCTATGATGATTTAAATTAGAGCAACGATTGTGACGGTGTAAACTAACAGAAGTCGAAGCTTGCAAAAGTTAAAGATATTAATCAGAGTCTGATTTTCAAATTAATTTTTAGAATTTGATAGTTCGCAAATAAAGCTTAAAAAAGTAAGTTAATATATACAGAAATTAAACAAAAGATCTCTTGCAGTTAACCTTAGCTCAATGTTTTTGCTGTTGGAGAAAGCGGGACTTCATTTTTTTCAGGAAAAGTTCTTAATACATGGTCGGCGACATTCGTTACGACTCCGAACCAATATCTTTCATTTCTGAAATGATGTAGACGGTGAGATCTCCAAATTGTTCGGTATAACTTGTGTTTGGGTTTGTATGAAGAGTGAATTAAATAGTGAATCCACTCGTAGTACAAAAGGATTGCTGCAATTGTTACAATTAGCGTTAATGCTTGTCCACGAGGCAGATACCTTAAAGGTAAAAGTATAGATCCAGTAGCGAGTAAAATTATTACGATTTTTGGCACAAATACAAGCTTTAGATTTTTGGGGTCTTGATGATGAAGCCGGTGCATTTTTGTAACAATTGGTTCGTATGTAAAACGGAATATTTTTTTTGGTTTTAGGTGCAGGATAAAAACGTGAATTGCCCATTCTGCAAATGGCTGTAAAACCAAAGCAGTAACAACTGTATATAAATCAACTGTAGAAAAGTGTCCAAAAGAAATTCTGTATGCTAGTGCAAAAATAAAAAATGCTCCTAAAAACCAGCAAGTAAATTGAGTAGTAAATAGTCTGAACGCCTGAGTAAGTGTCAGTGACTCTTTCAAGCGATACTTTTCAGTTGGCTTTAAACGATTTTGTGAACTTTT